>NZ_JBBIRC010000006.1:0-41908 GCF_037442045.1 Ferroplasma sp.
ACTAAATTATAATTGTGCTATTTAAATTTTTTGAAATCTGTAAAACTGTCAATAAATCAGAGATCATAATCTATAAGGAAAGAAAATGCTATTCCGTGGTTCCTGCATATTTCTTCTATTGATATATCAGGGTTATTAAATGACTCCATTATTACATTGAATTTTTCTTCCCCTGATCTATATGATCTGGGCATAGTTGCACCTTCTATTAAATACTCCAATTAATATATTACTCCTTTTAACTATATGCAAATTATTACTGGGCATAATCAGTAACCTTGCCCAACTCTTTCCTAATCAGTATCCTTTTCCGGCTTGTAATCCATGTCAAAGAGCATCGCATTCTTGATGTTGCTTGTTTCTTTCGCTCTCTCCTTAACCTTTGCCTCAAGGAATGCGTATGGATCTCTCATGGACATATTCTCACCAACAATACAGATTGCAAAAGCAAAATTATTAATTCGTCTGAAAGAGTCGAATTATATGGTGTTGGGAAACCGTTTCTCTGCATTAAGAAGAGAATGAATCGGAAAACGATTGAGTATTCTGGTTTGTAATAAATACAAAAGCAAAAGAAATTCTATTTTTTTAGAATGGACTTACCAGTTTCCAATTTATAGTTAATTACCTACATTATTATACTATCATTTAAGAATTCTTTTATCCAGTCTTTCGCATATGATTTTTTTACTGATAGCCCCAGAAATCCAGATCTCATAGTTTCTTTCACATCATCTTCAGAATTTATTTTGGCTGTTAAAACAATTCTTTTAATGCCATTCCATATAAATTCTATTGGATTAGGGTCTGGAGAATATGGTGAAAGGAATACCAGCTTTATGCTTTATAAGGATGCAATATCTTTTACTATGGTAGAATTACGGAAATTCGCCACAGAATCCAATCTGAATATAACCGTATGTCATTTCCCTCCCGGGATGAGCAAGTGGAACGGGATTGAGCATCGCATGTTTTCGTATATAAAAATGAACTGGAGAGGCAAACCACTGAGATCATTTCAGGCCATAATCGAGCTCATTGTTGCAGAAGTGAATCCTGTCATGGATAAATTCACATGGAATGGAACTATTCCATGCTATCCGGAAATAGTAAACCTGACAGTGTTATTCATTAACAAATCCTTAGTTAATTTACAGCAATGTTAATGCACAACCAGAATTAGTAATTATACGAATGTTCTTAGACTTAAAAGAACCGATGCGGATTATAAATATCATTTTGATAATATAAAAGATGAATTTAAAGCTGTATTGATTAAAGTAGAAGAGATTGAAAAGATACTAAATCAATCAGGTCAATTATAGAAAGAGGAACATCAATTTGATAGAGCCCATTTGAAATTTAGTTTATTTTCGAACATGCCCTATATGAATTATGTGTTGCATAATATAATGTTTATGCGGTAATTCAATTCTGGATTCGCCATCTTTGCACAACATAAAACAAAATTGAAATATAAAATAATGAAATAACGTTCTGATAATTATGGTAAAATGTGTCATGTATAACCTGAAAATGAGTGAAACGCACCCTTCAACTATATGTGTCCTTGCTGACAGATTTGAGGATTCGTTCAGGGATTTAATTGAAGTATTAACATCTCCGCTTCCAGTAGAAAGCCTTGAGGAATATATAGAAGAATATGCAAGAACAGATGAAATTATGCCGGAAGATAAAACAATTGGATTTGTTATAATAAATAAGGAGAAAAAAGTTGCTTCGCTGAATTTTAATGAGAAAACTTATGACGATGAAGAAATACAAAAAATATTGCAGAAATATAAGGAACTGGGATTTAAAACAGAAATTGAATTAGATTAATACATTGTTAAATTATATCTTTTATCCGCAGATTCATAGGTTTCTCTTGAATTAATTTCAAGGATCTTGCTAATTTTTATCATATGCTCTTCCGGGCTTTTGTCATATATTTCACGCCAGAGTATCAGGCGCTTTTCATGGTCATCGTATAATACTGTTTCACCGCATTTCTGAATGCAGTGTATGGCTTCTGCTGCCTCATAGGCATTTGAAATATTATTAAAGCATTCCATATAGTTCACAGGTCATCACACCTCTTTCCATCAAATTCAGGATATTTTATATTGTATCTGTTCATTGAATATTTAATTATATCTACCAGTGCAAATATATACTCTTTATAATCCCTGATAAATGGGAATATATTGTACTTATCATCAGAATAGATCTTATATAAATCCTCCGGGTCTATTTCTCCTTTTAACGTGTTTATAAGGTATTGCATGAACTCTTCTTTATTTTTCAATCCTTTCTTTTTGTATAATTTCATGTTTTTATCAACTATGCTGTATGCATTATTAACATCGCCATTGACAACGGACATTTTGAATATTTCTATTACATCTTCAGCATTCATTTTTATCACCTATATTATAGCTATACCTGCCAGATATGTGTAAAGGGCAAATGATACTCCAAGGCCAAGGGTTATCAATCCCATGATAATGACACTATATTTTATCCCGGGAGCCATGTTGAATTCATTATCGCTTTCCTTTCTGTATGAATATATAATTATCCTGAAATAATAGAATATCGAAATGGCACTGTTCATTATTGCTATTACTGCAAGCCACCAGAGATCTCCTATGATAAGGGAAAAGAACAGGAAATATTTAGCAATAAAGCCTCCGGTAAGCGGAACTCCTGCCAGGGAAAGCAGCATTATGGCAAAGAACAGCGCTGTCCATCTGGATTTCTTGCTCAACCCTACAATATCATCTATCATCACTTTATCCTTCTTTACAAGGCTCATTGCTATGAAAGGCCCGGCTTTCATGAATATATATGCTATGGCATAAAACATTGCAGACGAAATGGCGAACCTCACAAATACTTGTTTGGAAACAAGAACAGCTGGATAATATGAGTACCCTATTAATGCAAATACAAGAATCATGTATCCGGCCTGTGCAACACTGGAATATGCAAGTATGCGCTTTAGATTGTTTTCCATTAAAGCTGCCAGATTGCCGTAGGTCATTGTCAGTATTGCAAGTATTGCGAAGAGGAAAAATACGTAATTATAGTCAGGTATAAAACCAAGGAACAGGAATTTAAGAAGTATCATATAAGCTATAAGTTTTCCTCCGGTGGAAAGAAAAGCAGAAACGGAATTTGGAGCGCCGTCATATGTATCTATTGCCCATTGCTGCATTGGGAATATTGCAATTTTAAATCCAAATCCTATTGTTATAAATAGCAGTGAAAGCAGAAGGGAGTGGTTAAAATCTATTGTTCCAACAGCATTCAGGTTAAATGTTTTAGTTGATAGATAGAAAAAGGCTATGCCCATAATATTAAATGATGTGCCAACAGTGCTTATCATGAAGTATTTAAGTGAAGCCTCAAGATTTCTCCTGGTCTTGTTAAATGCGGTTAATATATATGTGGCTATGCTTACTCCTTCAAATGAAACAAACAGTACTATCAGATTATAGGTATATGCTGCTATAACCATTGATAATGCCATAAATAGCAGGATAGCGTAATAAACATCAAATCTCTTCTTTATATCGTTCATTGATGGTATAATAATTACCATTATTGACACAAGGAATATCAATGCCCAGTATGAGTCAAATGAGGAAATGTTCAGTGATGCTATGCTGTAATTATTTTTCTGGAACATTATAATAAAAAATGCAGCTATTAAAACGATAAAAGTGAATCCTCCAAGTATTTTTTTATTGTCTGTTTTTATTCCAGCAGCCAGTGCTATAAATCCTGCGGTTCCCAGCAGTACCAATGCGTAAAGATATTCATAATTCATATTAATCCCCCAAGATGAGATGCGTAGGCAGTAAGTATTCTAAAGAATAGTGTGGGATATATTCCAAAGAATATGGATAATGCCATAATTGAAAAAAGAATGGCAAACTCCTGCTTGCTAATATCTTTTAGCCTGCCAAGCCTTTCGTCGAAAAATCCGAATAATGCCCTCTGTGCAGCCCAGATCATGAATGCAGCAATAATTATAAGGCCAAGTACGATAAATAATGTATAAAATCCAATGCTCTGAAATGCAGCTATGGTAACGGAAAATTCACCTATAAAACCAGCCAGTGCAGGCAATCCAAGAGAAGCAAGCATGCCAACAAGAATAAACGATGAGAGGATCGGAATCTCTCTGTTGAGCCCACCGAGTTCGTATATCTTTGAAGTTCCCGTTCTCTTGTAAAGAAAAGAAAGTGAAGCAAATATCAAAGATGCTACAAATGCATGTGCTATAATCTGATACATTCCTCCGGAGAGGTCCATGGTTCTAACATATCCAGTTGAAAGCAATGCGGTTCCAAAAGCGATTGTTATGAATGACATCTCCGCAGCACTCCCATAAGCAGCCATTCTTTTTAAATCCGTTTCAAACAACGCTGAGAATGCAAAATATACGATGCTGATAATGCCAAGCAATATTATAAAATATGCCAGGTCTTTTGGGAATAGCCCTGCTATTGGGTAGAGTATTCCAAGAAGGCCATATCCACCCATAGCCACAAGGCCGCCAGAAAGTAGTATTGTGCCTGAATATGGTGCATCAAAATATGCATCTGGCAGCCATTCATGCAATGGAAATGTGGGCAGTTTTATAAGAAATGCAAGCAAAAATCCAAATATTATAAAATAGAATGCGAATGATGGAATAGTTGCCATAAAGTTAATGTTCATCAGGTCACTGATCTGGAAAGTGAATATGTTTGTATTTAAGAAATAGTATGTAGACAGTGTAAATATAGAAAGCAAAAGGAATAATGAACCAATATGCGTATATATTAAAAATTTCAAGGAGCTTCTTTCCTTGCTTCCGGTTCCATATTTTCCAATAATAAAAAATACAGGTATCAGAACAGCTTCCCAGAATATGTAGAAGAAGAGAAGGTTACGAACCATGAATAATCCTGTAAGCCCAAATCCTGCAGCCATAAACAGGCCATAAAAATATGCACCGTGTGATTTGCTTCCCATCAATATGGCGAAGATTGACACAAGCAACGCTATCAGCACAAGCAAATCCGAGAATCCTGTAAGCCCAAGGGAGAAATTAATATGCACTATTACACCATTTATATTGGAGTTTGCAAGCAGAACATTATAATATGAGATGACACCGCCATTGTAATTTCTAAAATCAAATACAGAATATATAACAAATAACACTGTAAGTATTCCCAGTGATATTAAAGCTACAGACTTTGAATGCTTTCCTCCGAAAAAGCTCAATCCTGTCATTATAAAGAACAGTATAAAAAAGTAAAGCAAGAACATTTAAATCACCCCTATTAGCTCAATAACAGCAAAAATAACAACCATTCCTATTATTAAAAATGCCACATAAAACGGAATATTTCCTGTTTCTATTTTTCTGAAATCCGTTCCAAGTATGGATATTTCAGTACCCACTGAATCTACTTTTTCATTGTATTCCCTGTCCAGTATACCTAAAAAGTATGCAAATGGAAGTATAATTCTCTGCGCTATTATTTCTGTATAAAGCCAGTCAAAATAGAATTTATTCTTTACAATCTTATAAAGCGGATTCTTTGTTATTTTTGTGTTTCCATTTACGTTGTAGCGATATATAGCATATGCTATAGCTATTCCAAGAAATGAAAATACAACAGGCAATGCGGCTATTGCAAGGGGTGGCGAATAAATATTTACCGATGCATAAATAAATTTGTAAAACGGCTTCTGTATAATTCCAAGGGTAAGTGACAGGAATGCCAGTACAATCAGAGGCGATAGATAAATCAATTTGGGATCATGCGCATTCTCTGCGATCTTTGACCTTGGTTTTCCAAGGAATACCAGGAAATACAATCTAAATGCATATGTAGCGGTAAGAACCTCGCCAAACAATAGCAAAAGCCAGGGTATTATATTGCCTGAATTAACAAAATATTCATATGCACCTGAAATTATCTGATCCCTTGAGAAATAACCGGCCGTTGGCGGTATGGCTGCAAGAGTAATAGTTCCAATAAGCATCAATATTGCTGTAGCTGGCATTCTTTTGAAAAGTCCGCCCATATCCTTTACATTTCTTAACTCCAAAAGCATAACAAGTATTACTCCTGCCCCCATGAACAGCAATGCCTTAAATACTGCATGAATTACTAAATGATACATCCCAAAAGCAACTCCGGAGTATCCAATTACTCCTCCAAGCCCAATAGCGGCCATCATATATCCCAGTTCACTTATTGTAGAATAAGCAATTATACGCTTGATATCATTAACTACTATTCCGAGTATGCCTGCATAAAATGCGGTAAACGACCCGATAATTACAACTGCATATAATGAATATGATGATGAATAATAGAACAGTGGAAATAATCTGGCAACAAGGTAAACACCGGCTGTTACCATAGTTGCTGCATGGATTAAAGCAGAAACGGTAGTTGGCCCTTCCATTGAATCTGGAAGCCATACATGCAATGGAAACTGAGCCGATTTAGCTACAGCTCCTGCAAGGAAGAGAATTGTTGCCATCGCAAGGACGTTTGGACCTATTGCAGAAGCAATAGATTGTGCATTGTTTATCAAATACGGTATGCTCAACGGGCTTGTTCCTGAAGGCACCACATTTACAAGTTTAGAATACAGCACGCCCATTCCAATTATGAATAATAAATCTCCAACACGGGTAACAATAAATGCTTTCTTTGCAGCAGCAGCTGCATTTGGCTTGAAAAACCAGAAGCCTATAAGCAGATATGAACATAATCCAACTATTTCCCAGAAAAGGAAGAAAAGCACAAGATTAGAGGAAACAACCAGACCAAGCATTCCAGCTATAAAAAGCGATGTTTCTGAAAAATAGATATTCTTCCTTGGATCATCTTTCATATAGAACAAAGCAAATAGTGTTATCATCAATGACATGAAGGCTACCATCATTGCCATGATTACAGTTAAATGGTCTATGTAAATTCCAAAATCTATGTTATAAAACCATGTATAATGGGAATATATATAGTTGCGGTGGAGAAGGTCCAGATATGCCATTATGACCAGAATCAGCGATCCAAGAATCATAACAGTGCTGAAAATGCCTGAATATTTCAATTTGTATCTGCCTGTTATATATTCTAACGGGAAAGCGAAAAGCGGAAGCAAGAATATGAAATAAAATATGTTAATTACCATTTTATATCCCTCAGCAATGAAATATTTATTTTCCCATATTTTTTGGAAATTAAAGTAAATATAGCAATTCCAACGGAAGTCTCAATAACACCTATTGCAATTATAAATAATGCAAAAACAACTGCAGATGTGGAATAATATAATGATGCCACGCCGATAACATCAAGCAGGGCAGAATTCAATACAATTTCCAGAGATATTATTACCTTCATTCCGACCTTTGAAGTAATTACCCCATAGATTCCTATAGTAAATAAAATCAATGAAAGGTAAAGTATATAAATTATATTCATTTTTCATCATCTCCAACTATATACATTATTCCTATTATGGATGCCACAAGCAAAACAGAGAGAAGTTCAAATGGAACTATGTATGAGGAAAACAGCAATATGCCTATTCTGGAAATATCCTGCGATTTCGGGGTAAAGCTTTTGCTTATTGTGAGCAGATTTGCCCCTATTACTATTATGAATGCGATCACAGCAATTTTCTGTGCTTTATTCTTCAACGTCCTTACCTCCTGTGAGCATTAAAACAAAAACAATTAAGATTACTATAGATCCCGTATACACAAGCAGCTCAACGCTTCCAACAAAACTCAGGCCCAGGAAGATAAAAATTGAAGAAAATACCACCATGAGCATTAAAAGGAATATGGATGAATGTATGAGATTTTTTGAGCTTATGGCGCTGAGTGCCATAATTACTCCTATTGCCGCCAGTATAAGGAATATAATAGTGTATATCATTTTATAACATCCTCCTCCTGCATTGTCAGTTCCTCTGGAGAATATGTAAAACTATTTCTTGTTCTGGAATCTTCAAACTGATGTGTCAAATATATTGCATCGGTGGGGCATATTTCCTCACATTGCCTGCAAACTGTGCATGTGCCAAAGTTAACGTCTGGATATATATTCCTCTTATTCTGCAGGTTTTTTCTATCACCCCTTGCTGTCTGGACAACATTATTTTCAAGCCCTGATCGGTCAAAGTCCCAGTGCTCCATCTTTATGCTGTGGTTAGGGCATATTTTTGAGCATAATGTGCATCCAACACATGCCTCTGGAACAAGGAATATTCTGTATCGGAATCTTTCAGGTATTTCACCTTTATCCTCCGGATATTGAGTTGTTACGGGCTTTGTGAACATATACTTTCCCATATTCACCATGGCTTTCAAAGACCCGATAACAGGCACCGGTTTTTTTGGCATTTTAAGTTCTTTAACTGTTCCAACCATTTTTATCACCTTATATACAATACGAATAAACCTGCATAAACCAGATTAATCATTGATAATGGAAGCAGATACTTCCATCCTAAATTTACAAATTTATCTATCCTTATCCTTGGCAGAGTAACCCAGATCAGGAATGCTATTAGCACCAATATTATAGTCTTGATTAACAGGTATACAAAGCCAACATAGTTATCAAATGGGCCATTTGCACCACCGAGGTATAATACAGCTACAAGAAAAGAGCTCAGGTATACCATTCCAAATAATCCTACGTAGAATAAGCCGAATCTCATTCCAGAATATTCTGTTGTATATCCGGAGATAAGTTCACTGTCACTTTCTCCAAGATCAAATGGTGAATAAGAAGCTCTTGCTACCATAGAAATAAAGAAGACAAGGAGTCCAAGTGGCTCTATTATTCCGTATGGGATAATTTCATTGGAAACAATTGCAGAGAGGCTGAAGCCACCGTTAATAGCTCCGCCGGTCACATATGATCTGGATGATATCATAACTATTGCAAGGACGCTTATCATCATGGGGATTTCAAATGAAATATCCTTTGCAACAGCCCTCATGGTTCCAAGAAGTGCATAATTGCTTTTTGTGCTGATTCCACCAAGTATTTCGCCTATTGGAAGTATGGAAAGTATTCCAAACATCAGTATCAGTGTAACTTTTGAATGCGTAACAGCAATAGACCCGAAATATGCCAGGTCACCGAATGGTATCAGCATGAATGCCAGCATTGTAGCAATAATAACTATGAGTGGAGCTATCTTATATGCAAGGTCGTCCCTTCTTTCAGGCATTATGGCTTCTTTCCCAAGCAGCTTAAAAAGGTCTGCTATCAGCTGAAGCAGGCCATATTTCCCAACCCTGTTTGGGCCAACCCTTCTCTGTATCCTTGCCATATATTTTCTGAAAATATATATTAAAGCAATAAATGAAATTCCTACAAAGGCAAGTACAACAATAGTCTGCAAAAGATATGCAAGACCAAATGAAGTAAAATTTCCAAGGAAAGAAAACCACTGATGAATACTTAACAGGAGGCTCATCTGTCCACCTCTCCGGCAACAGCATCAACAGAAGCTATCGTGGCAATTAAATCTGCTATCATGCCCCCACGTGACATAATTGGCACAGTTGCAAGATTTTTAAAGGAAGGGCTTCTTGCATGAACTCTATATGGCTTTACTCCTCCATCGCCACGTATGAAAACGCCAAACTCCCCGCTTTCCGATTCAACCCGTGTAAACACGTCGCCCTGTGCTTTTAACAATAACATAGCAGCCTTTTTGGCCTTAGGATTGAAATATGGGCCATCTGGCAATTTATCAAGGCACTGCTCTACTATTCTTGCAGATTGCCGTAGCTCTTCAACCTTAACAAGAAATCTGCCTAAATTGTCCTTTGTATGTGCAACAGGAACGTCAAAATTAACTTTATCATAAAATAAGTAAGGTGAATCTTTTCTCACATCGTAGCCTATTCCTGAAGCCCTCAACATTGGCCCTGTAACACCATAATCCAGTGCCACTTCCGGCTCCAGTATGCCTATTCCTTGGTTTCTCTGCCAGAAAACCTCGCTGTCAACATACATTTTTACAATTTCTTCCAGCTTGCCCTTAAACTGGGAGATAAATTCTTTAATTTCTTCAATAATTTTATCGTTAAAATCCTGGTAAACTCCGCCGATGCTCATATAATTTACTTCCTGCCTGCCACCGGAAGCTTCGGTAAAGATTCTCTGTATTTTTTCCCTTTCATGGAATGTGTGAAAAAAGGGAGTAAGCATGCCAAGATCAAGCCCCACAGCCCCAATTCCCACCATTCTTGATGCTATTCTGCTCAGTTCAGCCACAATCATTCTGATCCACTGTGCCCTTTCAGGAACTTCCATGCCCATTAATGTTTCAGCTGCCCTTAGATAACCAAGCTCCATGTTCATTGCGTCTATATAATCCATACGGTCAAAATATATTGTAGCGTTTGAATAATAACCTAATTCGCAGATTTTTTCAGCATTTCTGTGTAAATAACCGATAGTTATGTCCACATCCTCAACAGTCTCTTCATTGAGTTTTACCCTGAACCTGTATATCCCATGTGTAGCTGGATGCACGGGGCCAACATTAAGTTCTATCCAGTGTGCCATTACCAGCCCTCCTTTTCATCAAAGCTCACATGCTCATTTCCGCTTTTGTCCATGCTTATGTACTGAACCTTTTTCAAATCATAATCCTTTCTAAGGGGGTGGCCAACCCATTCATCCGGAAGCACTATACGCCTTAAATTGTCATGCCCTTCAAATATTATTCCTACAAGATCGTATTGCTCCCTTTCATCCCAGTCCGCTGCTTTCCATAGTTTGGTTAATGAAGGTACCTTTTCATCATTTGTTGATACCTTAACAGCAACATAATCATTTTTATCAAAATTATGGATATGGTAAATTACTTCCAGATGGTCTTTCATATCGATTCCGGTTATAGATGATAAATAATAACCATTACCTTTATAATCGTTCATCAGCTCCAGCAAATCTGATTTATCTATATTTAGAACCTTCATGCCGGATTTGTCAGCCTCTTCAGATAAAATTTTGTACATTTTGATCACCTGTCAGTCTCATTTCTGATTTTCTTCTGGAGCGTAATTAATCCATAGGTAAGAGCCTGTGGCGTCGGAGGGCACCCTGGAACGTATACATCAACTGGTATTACCTTATCTACGCCGAGAACTACGGAATAACCGTCTACGTATGGGCCTCCCTGGATAACACAGACACCCATGGCAATGACATATTTTGGATACGGCATTTCTTCATATATCCTCTTTACCCTTGGAGCCATCCTTTTTGTAGTTGTACCGGCAACAATCATTAGGTCTGATTGCCTTGGAGAATTTCTGAATATTTCACTTCCAAACCTTGCAAGATCAATATCGGCCGCCTGTGTAGCCATCATTTCTATTGCACAGCATGCAAGTCCCATTGTAAGTGGCCATAAAGAATTTGATCTTCCCCATTCAAGGGCTTTATCAAGAGTGGTAGTTTTTATGCCTATATCCCCTGTTTTCATTTCATCCACCTCATATACCCTTTCTTATAGGCATAAAAAACAGCAAATAGTGGCATTGCCAGGAAAATTATAGTTTCTATAAATGGAGTAATCCCAAGTGCATAGAAATCAAATGCCCAGGGCAGCAATAACAGCATATCTATATCAAATAAAATGAAAAGAAATATTATAACATAATACTGTACTGTAATATGGCCTTCCTCATATTCTACTGCAACCTCACCGCTTTCGTATGGCTCACGATATGAATCGTCGCCCGGTGGATTATTTTCAATATCAATGTTTCTGACTATATTATTTATGCTGAACTTGATCCCGCCTTTTTTATTTCTGTTATCTCCTACAGTTGGGAGGATCTTAAATACAAGGGATAGTGCAAGCACCAGTAAAATTATGGTAATCACAATTGAAGCGTATCCCTGTAACATTGTTCTTATATTTTTACAGCCTATTTAATTATATCGAACGGTAATAAAATATTTAAATTTCGGCATTTCTAATAACAATATAATCAATAAGTTATGTCTAAATTTTTAGTTTTTGAAAGTATAAATTATTAGTTTTATTTTTGAATTTCTCCGAATATTTTTATGACTTCGGCCGGATTAAAAGAACTTTTTGTATATTTTCTGAAAATAAATATTAAATTTTTTTCATTAACATTTTCTTGTTCCATGATTTCGCCAATAATTTTCCTGATCTGTTCATCATTAAGCATGTTTAATTCCCCGTAGTTTTCCAGCTGATCAAGAGGAACTTTTTCAAGAAGATATAATGATATTGCTTTCTCGAGAGCATCTTTATTCCAGCCTTTCTTTTCTGCTACTTGAAGAATAGATTTGCTTGTTCCCTCTTTTCCTGTACCATTTTGATTTTTATACTGCTTTCCAAGTAAATCTTCCATTTCCCTGTCATTAAGTTTTCTGCCTATGCGTTTTTCCATTTCTGGAATTGTCTGCAACAGTACTCTAGCAAGCAAATGGGCATTATTAAAATAATTGATTATTGATTTAAATGCTGAAAGTAAATTATTATTTATCAGGGCTTCGGATTCAACTGAAGATAGCCCGTAGTTTCCTGTAAGTTCTCCAATAGTTTCAGCCAGTGATTTTGGAATTATTGCAAGAGTGCTTTCAATTACTGCTTCAGTGAGTTGCGTAACAGGTATATCTGTTTCAGGGTACATTCTCTCTTTTCCTGCAAGTGGCCGCAAATATCTTGTTTCTCCATTAGCTGTTGCCGCCCTTGTTTCTTCCAGCTGCATTTTTAATATCTTATCCAGCCTTTCATCAAGCAGTGGTTTAAGTTTTGAAACTGTTAATTTATCTGAAAGAACAACTATAACTGCATCATCATTATTTTTTTCTGATATTAAATACAGTTTTTCCAGCTCTTCACTGGAAATGCCATATGCGGGAAATTCATCTGAATGCATCAATCCCCCGATGCCCATGTTTTTTGCAACATCAGCGAATTCCCTTCCAAGTTTATAATTACCATGTTTCATCAATTTGTTGCAATGCGATACTCTTGCACACATAACTGATTTTCCTGATGAAATTGCCTTTTTTATCATTCCTGATTCTGTATTTGCAAAGATCTCAGTTATATCTTTAAAATCCCCTATTACAGGATTTTTATCAGCAAGGATACCTGAGATTTCTTTAAGCGATGTTTGCCTTGCAATCTCATATTCTATTGTATCTTTTATAAAAGAAAGCTTTGAAACACCTTTAATTTCAACTCTCCCAAAACCCATTGAAAAATTAACATCCTGCCTTATGGAATCCACTTCCCCTCTAAAATTTTGCATGGACATTACATAGTGCCCTATATTCCTCGCAGTTTCCAGTGCATGGTCTGGATCTATTATATCCGGCTCTGTTGAGATTTCTATCAGTGGTATGCCAAGCCGATCAAGGGAATATTCAACTGAATCATTTTTTTCAGATATTTTTCTGCAAGCATCTTCTTCAAGAGTTATGGTTGAAACCCTTACATTTCCCTTTGGTGTGCTTACATAACCATCCATGCCAATAATACCAGTTCTCTGAAAACCTGAAGTATTGGAGCCGTCAACAACTATTTTTCTCATAAAAGATGCATAATCCATAACTTTGCAGTGTAACGCTTCAGATATTGCAATTGAAGTTTTCAGTGCATCATCGTTAACTGGATGTGGCGGTTCTTCATCCATTTCCACAAGGCACGCATTACTGCTTACCGTGTATTTAAAATTTCTATTTCTTATAGTTTCATATGCAACAGCAGTATCCATTTTGCCCATTTCACCCATTACAGGAGTTAATTTCCTGCTGAATGAATTGCTGATATCTGCACCTTCTGTACTGCAGGAACAGAACAGTTTATTTCCCTTTAACTGAAAATGTATTTCAAGGCCTATTTTCATATTTATCACTTTATTGTATTTTCAATTTCTCCCCTTAAATTTTTCACCATTAAATCAGTGAATTTATCAGGATAATTTGCAGAAAGATACATGGCTTTTGCCATTGCAGTTTCTGCCAGCATATCTTTAAGGGATATTACTCCAGCTTCCATAAGTTCCCTTCCAGTGGAATAGACATTCATATTTACATTCCCATATATGCATTGGGATGCCATAAAAAATACTGTTTCTTTCGATAATTTTTTTATAACTCCGGTTATTCCTTTAGAAACATGGCCAAGCCCGGTACCCATTATTATTACTGCTTTTTTATTATATGAAAGGTTATAAAAATCCTCTTCTGCCATTCCGGGATAGAAATATATTAAACCTATATTTTTGTCAAGCTTATCCTTTAATATTATATTATCCGATCTTTTTCGTATCTCCCGCTCTATTATTGTTTTGCCATTTGAATAAACAGCCAGTTCTGGTTCATCTATGGAAATAAATGCATTTCTGCGGCTTGTATGCATTTTCCTTGTTCTTGTAGCCCGGTATAGTGAAATTGAATTATCCGATGTTCCTGTATGCATTGCTATGCCTACTTCACCATAATCCATAGCTGCAAAGTGTACAGAGCCCTCTATATTAAGGAAAGCATCACTGCTGGGCCTGTCAGAGCTTCTCTGGCTTCCTGTAAATATAATTGGAGCTGTCTGTTCCTCGAACATAAATGATAATGCAGATGATGAATACTGCATTGTATCAGTTCCATGGAATATTATTACAGAATTTCCTTTTTTCATTGCCTCTTTTGCTTTTTTTGCAAACATGACCCATTTATCAGCATTTACGTTTTCACTGAGGATATTGTCTATATTTTCATGATAAAGTGAAAAATTCTTGATATTTGGAACATAATTATATAAATACGATATATCTTTTACTGGCTTTACAGCACCGGTTTTATAATCTACAGAGCTTCCTATTGTACCACCGGTGGTAAGGATGCATATCCCATTTTCTCCGCATTTGCTGTTCCCTGGAGGTGGAATGTTATTCTTTTTTTCTTCAAAGTTATATTCCTTAATTAATGTAAATGATTCTTTATTAATGGTGATATTATAACCACTGTCCAGTTTAATGGTCACTGTATTTTTATTTGAGCTGATATATATCCCACTGTAGTTTTTATCATGATAGGAAAAATCAATTTTCTGGCCTGTTAACATCATACACCAATGTTTCTGCAATATAAAAACTTTATAAGTTTTTAATGAGCTCCCTTGCTATAATTATTTTCTGGATTTCATTTGTCCCTTCATAAATCTGTGTTATTTTTGCATCGCGCATATGCCTTTCTGCATTGAAATCCGTTGTATAACCATAGCCGCCAAATAATTGCAGTGACCTTTCAGAAACATAAACTGCAGTATCTGAAGCGTACATTTTTGCAATCGATGAAAGCTCTACAGAATTTTCATGGTTTTGCCATTTTTCTGCTGCTTCCTTAACAAGAAGCTCTGACGCTTTAATTCTGGTTTCCATTTCGGCTATCATGAACTGAATTCCCTGAAAATCAATAATTTTCTTATTGAACTGCTTCCTTGTATTTATGTATTCTAATGCCTCATTAAAAGCTGATTTAGCTATTCCCAGTGCCTGTGCTGCTATTCCAATTCTTCCAGCATCAAGTGTGTCCATTATTACTGAAAAGCCTTTATTGTATTCTCCAACTATATTTGATTCAGGAACGAAAACTTCATGGAAATTCAACTCCACGGTGCTTGAACCCCTTATTCCCATTTTATGTATATCTCTGCTTATTTCCAGGCCAGGTGCATTTCCATCCACAACAAAGGTTGTAATTCCTTTGTAACCCTTAGATTTATCTGTTGATGCATCCATAACAAAAAATTTTGCAAGCCTTCCATTGGAGATAAAGGTTTTAGTTCCAGTGATCTTATATCCACCTTCAGATTTTTCAGCCCTGGTTGATATGGATGCGGCATCACTCCCGGACCCTGGCTCAGTAATTGCAAGCCCCCCCACAGCGCCTCTGGCAATTTCTGTTAAGTATTTCTGATTTAATTCTTCAGAACCAAACATTATCAGGGGCTCGGCAAATAAAGTCAGTGCACCGTCAAGTACCAGTGCTGTGCTCGGGCATGCCTCTGATATTATTTCAATTGCATTTACAAGGAATGGAAAACTCAATCCATACCCACCATATTTTTCCGGAATATATGATGCAAATAATCCCATATCTCTCATTGCCTGAATAATATCCTCTGGGACCTCCATCTTTTCATCTATTTCTTTTGCCAGTGGTTTTATTTTGGTTTCAGCAAGTTCCCTGACATATTTTAAAACATCCATTTCATTTTCATTAAGCATAAAAGTGAATGGGATTTAACTTTAATAGTTTTCTTACTGCAACTAATTAAAATGGAACTGTTCTGGATAACATAGAAAATTACTTAATTTAATTTATGAGTTATATATAACAGCATATATGATGTTTAATATAAAATTGAATGGAAAGAAAATACTCTTCGCCGGTGGCGGAAGAATTGCAGAAAGGAAGATTAAAAAACTTTTAAGTGAGGGGGCAAATATTACTGTAATATCTCCTGAAGTAACAGATTATATATCTGATCTTGGAAAAGCAGGGAAAATTAACATTATAAAAAGAGAAATAACTGGTAATGATATACAAAATGCTTATTTTATGGTGTTATGCACAACCAATAATCCAGAAGTAAATAAAGAAATATCTTATATCTGCAAAAAAAACAATATTTTGCACGACGATACAGGCAATCATATCAATTCAGATATTATGATGGTGTCTAGTAAAAAAATTAATGGAATTACATTATCTATAAGCACATGCGGAAATAATCCCGCAATTTCAAAAAAATTAATAGATTTCCTTGATAATGATTTAATTTCAAATAGCATGGACTTTGAAAATTACATAAAAATAATATATGCCAGTAGAATGTAAATATATGAAAATTCTAGGAAATAAAAAGATATATGAAAATGTTGAAGAAATTTTGGAGCCGGAACACACATTGCTGGTAAACTGGGACCTGCAGAATGGGCTTGTAAAGAATGTATTTAACAGAGAAGAATTAATATCCAATGTTAAAAGCCTGATATCTGCATCCAGGCAAAAGGGGATTCCTGTTCTTTATACAAAAATAACTCCATTGCCATTCAGATATATGGCTTCGTCCAGCATTTACAGTTTTATGAAGAGATTTAACATTGCTGATCCCTCAAAACTTCCCCTATTTATGGCACCAGGTTCAGAAGATGCTGAAATTTATAAAGATGTTGCACCTGAAAAGGATGATTTTGTACTTAACAAAAATACAGCCAGCCTGTTTATTGGCACAAATGCTGATAATATGTTTAAAAATGCGGGCATTACAACACTCATATTTACTGGAATAGCAACAGAAATAGGAGTGGAATCAAGTGTCAGGGATGCTGGAAACCTTGGATATTATACAGTTGTAGCTTCTGATTCCTGCTCATCGCACAGTAGAGAAATGCATGAAGCCTCGCTTAAATCAATTTCTGCAGTCTCAACCGTAATGGCTACACAGGAAATTGTAAAAATACTTGAAAAAAAATAATTTATTTAATCTCAAAACTGGATTTTTTATATTCTATACTTTTTGTTTTATTTTTATAAACAAGATCCAGAACTATTATAAAAATTACATAAATGCCCATTGTAAATAAAGCGTAGGTAAATGGAAATGCAAGGCCTGAAATGGCATAATATATTGCTACAAGTATTATGATAGTTGATAGAGATGGAATTAAAATATCAAAGGTTAAGTTTTTATGGACTTTAGATAGGCCGGTGTTAACAATCATATGTATAATAAGCGTTGATAATGTGCTTATTGTAGCATAAAATATAAATTGATCCAGAAATCCGAATATGCTAAATGAACTGTAAAATATATATGTTGAGATAATTCCGATAAATATAAAAATGCCAAGGAGCAGGAACAGGCTATTTGCCGGCGCATCGTACCTATTTAATTTTGAAAAAACCGATGGTAGATAGCCGTCACGTGCCATCGAATATATATTTCTTGTTATCGCAGTTCCAATAGTATTAAAAAGTGTGTATAGTATGAAGAAATTGAATGCAAGGAAAAACAGTGAGGCGTATAAACCTATATGCGACCGTATTACGATAAATGCAGGTATAACAGTATTTGCAAAACTTCCCATTTTGCTTACTCCGTAACCAACAACCAGTGAATAGGAAATGAGAAGGTCAAGCACCCCTATAATTAAAAGCATAGCCACTATGGCTTTTCCTATGTTCTTTTCAGGCGCTTTCGCTTCTTCACCAAGTGACACTATTGAACCGTAACCGGTATAGGCCAGAAAACTTCCTGTTATAAAACCAAGAAACAGGTTTTTATATCCTGAAATTGGAGTGAAAACTGCAAACGTATTATCGCTTGATGTAAATATTATTATAACTGATATTGCCACTACAAAGATTATTTCTGCAATATTTATCGTTATCTGGGATTTAAACGACGGGATTATTCCCCTGTAAATTGCATAAAATGATGGAATGCTTATTGCAATAATCAAAAGTATGCCATAATAATATGGGACGTTTATTCCAGTAAGGTACAAAATTGCGGGATTAAATATCATAATAAAGAATGATAGAATGAAAATCAGGTTTGCAAGCTGGTATATAAGATAAAGATAACTGGTAATAAAGGCTGCATGCCTGCCCAGGGCATATCCAGAATATCCGTAATATCCTCTTGCACTTGCTATTCTTTTTGAAAATTGATATAAGGTATTGCCGGTTAGAAGCGATGCTATAAGCCCCACAAGAAATGCAAGGGGGCTGGCTCCCATTGCAAATGCGGCAACACTTATTATTCCATCAAATGTAAATAAAGGTGAAAGCTGCCCCATTCCCTGAAATATTAGTCCATGAAATGATACAGCATTTGCTCTTAATTGGTTTTCCATAGAAGTTAATTGTTTTTTTGTATATAATGTTAATTTAAAATATACATTGAAGTATATTATATATGTATTCTAATACATAATGTATATACAAAGATTTAATAAATTAATTTGTTTATAAGTGCTAATGGATATTAAAAAGTATATACGATTAAAAAATAACATTGAAACCGTTGCTGGAATAATTGTTGGTGTTTTATTTGGAGCGAAGTTTATAAAATTTTTATTTCCATTGCTTCTCCATTATTCATCATCCAGTATAAACGCCTCAACTGGAGTTTATGCTGCATTGATTGCCATAGCAGCAGGAGTTATCTTATTTTTCGGGATAAGAACGCTTGCTTACCTTCTTTCATCAATGTTTCTTGGTGCAGGAATAGGCATAGCCTTATATGATTTAACCGGAATTGATTTTGTTGATATTTTTATTAAAATTTCACATGCTTTTATCCTGTTAATGATATAATTTATTTAATAAAATATAAATTTGAAATGTTGCATCATAGCAGTTCTGTATCAATTTGGATTGAAATAATTACCTGACAGTAATTGATAATTTGTAACTTCAAAATAATTTCATTTCAAGCATAAACTAATATACCATTATGAAACTACACTATTAATGATTGCTGTAGAGCATCTAATGGTAAAAAATAAATTACTCAGTAAATTAAAAAAAGCTAAAGATAGGAACAATATCACCATCTTTACAGATTATATTATACAGGCAAAAGAAGATATCAAGGAAATACTGGACAGCCAGATTTCCCAGTTTCTATATGATAATTTAAAAGACGTGAAAATAAATGATGAACTTTACAGTGCCCTTTTGTATATAGACAGTAACAATCCAGTTATTGCTAGGGAGCAGGCGCTAAAATTCTATGATGAGGGGGACATTAGGGAGTTTGTTAATTTAATTAGAGAAAGAAAAGACCTTTTGAATTTGAATGAAGTAAAAGAAGCATTTAATAATATTATAAGCAACTCCAGCAATGATGAAGTTGTAAATCTTCTTGCAAATGCTGGAATATATATGGAAATGCCTTTTAGAAATTATTTCAGTGCTCATCACAAAGAAAAGGAAATAAGAGAGCTGGTAGAAATTTATAAAATTAATGGAAGCTCCA
The DNA here is from genome assembly GCF_037442045.1 of Ferroplasma sp. Classification (GTDB taxonomy): domain Archaea; phylum Thermoplasmatota; class Thermoplasmata; order Thermoplasmatales; family Thermoplasmataceae; genus Ferroplasma. The sequence goes on from NZ_JBBIRC010000006.1 coordinate 20,101, forward strand.
CAGATTTTGAGAATATTATGAATATCTGTATTAAAGAAAATGCAAGCCCTGACTGTTATTCAATTCTGGCGAACTATTATATGGGAGCAGGCAAGAAAGAGAAACTTGAGCAATTGGTTCACGAGGTCCTGGAAAACAATATAGATTATAAAAAAATTAATTTAGAAAAGTATTATTCGTATCTTGGAAATTATCAAAAAGTCATTGAATTAGCAAATTCAGTTGAAAATGGAGATGAATTACTGGCAGATGCCTACTATCATACAGGGAACTATGAGCAAGCCTTAAGGATTTATAAATACATTTATTATAATATTAATAAAAATGCTATTAACATGGTTATTGAAAACAGTTATGAAATAAAGGATTTTTATTCTGTATTAAATTATATTAATTTGCTTGAGAGTGCCGGAAATCTTGATAAAAAACTTTTAAGATATAAAATTGAAAGTGAAATTTCACTCGACCTTTATAATGAAGCAGAAGCTGATTTTAAGGAATACACTTCCAAATATGGTGACAGCAATGAAATCCAGGAATTGCTGATAAAGTATTACCATGCTGTTGACAATCCTGAAATGGAATACAAAAGCGCATTAAATTTAATTGAAAGAGGAGAAAAGGAACCGGGAAATTATAAAATTGTTGTTAATTACCTCTTCAGAAATGAAGAATATAAAGAATTGATTTCATATATTGATGCAAATAATTTAATTGATTCGTTTAAACCACTGTATTGCAGTTCATTGATATACTCCCGCAGAATAGATGAAGCTGTAAGTTTTATTTCTGGCAATGAAAGCATGCTTGATTCCGGCGCTGTCATTGACGCTATTTTTGCTATTATAAGGAATAAGGAAAATGTAAAAAAATTCAGTGTGATAAACAAAAGTGGAACCCTACTTGATCTGATAATTTTGTATATACAGGGCAAAAAAATAGATTATATAAAATTTATTAATAAAATGAAAACTGGAAACTCGGTTTCATGCACATACATAATTGCCGCATCTGCTGGCGGCCATGGGTCTTTCAATAAAAGTTACATAAGGAATCTTCTTGGAATGGGGCAGTATAAATCGCTGTCATCTCTCAAGGACAATATTTTATCAATAAATAACGGTGAAAGTGCTGAAGGCCTTAGCGATTCAATATATTTCCTGTATCCATTAACGAGAACACTCATAGTGAATAAGCGTTATGATGATGCTTTAGAGGTTCTTACTTCTGCACAGGCACAGGGCAATGATGCATTTTATTATTATTGCAGAGCCTATATTGAATTCAAAAAATCTGATTTATCCGAGGCAATTAAACACGTCGAGGCAGCCATGTCAATATTGGACAATACTGATTTTATGGCTTTGAGGATAAAAATTGGTCTGGTGAAAAATGAAAATGTGGCAGCTTATATAAGGTCGGCAGTTGATTTAGGATTTATAGATGTGCTTTCAAAGTTAGATAGTTTTGTGGAAAACGAGCAGATCAAAGTTAATGATGAATTTGTGACGGCTATTGAAAAGCTTGATATGCCGGATTTGAGTGTATATAGATTGAAGCGTTATTGCTTTGATAATTATAAGCAAAAATTAAAATATTCTGCTATGGCACTTTTTATTAGTGGGGATCAAAAAGATGTGATCAGGCACTATTCAATACTAAAAACAAAAAATGAGCAAATTGCCATAGACTTTCTGGAATATTACAAAAAGAAATGTTATGCTGGTTTCATGATCCTATCAAGATACTATTATAGCAAGAGAATAATCAAAAAAGCTCTGGAGTATTTTAATCTTGCATACATAAGGAATAATAAGGCTTCAAAAGACCAGCTTTTTCAGGATCTTTTTGCAGGAGAACCATTGTCCAATGCTGTGAGCAGTGCCATGGAATTAATGAATGAATGGTTTCATCTCATTCTTTATTATTATTTCAGGAAAGATTATGAGAATGTCAAAAAAATAGCAAAAGATCATTATGATAATAAAAAGATTGTAGAATTTTTAATTGCACATGCGTGGGAAACAATACCATTGAAATCCTTCATGTCCGATCTTTTCTTTAATACCCATGACAAAATCATGGGCGAACTTCTTGCTGAGAGATTTGATAGTATGGAATTATACGGTGATGAGATAGTGATATTAAGAGAACTCATAAAATATTATCCAGATGAAAATTTATTATATGATAGGCTTATTAAGTCACAAATCAATAATGGAAATACTGATGAGGCTCTTGAAACTTCTTACAGACTTTTTTATGAGAGAAAAAATACTTCATCTTTTAACAGGATGGTTCAAACCTCTTATAATTTGCGTGATTATAGCTCAACCGTAAATTTATTCAAAAACAATAGTGAATTTATAAATGAAAATAATATAAAATACTGGATTTATTCCCAGATCAGATTGTTTAATTACACTGGAGTTCGTGTTATAATGCATGATTATGAAAATATGTTAACAGATAATATGCGTGCAGGCATAAATTCAAGGCTCGGATCTGCTTATAGAATTAAAACGGTTATCGGCTTTACAAGAAAAGTCCTGGAAAATGAATATATTGAAAATAAAATATGGGATCTGGATGAAATCCGCAGTAATGTACCGGAATACCTTGCAAATGACGTATATGAATTTATAAATGGTGGAGAGCCTTATTTGTACATAGCTCCATATGAATACAATAATGAATCGGTAAATATAATTGAGAGACTTGCAAATGCCGGCATTAAAAACATAATGGATGTGCGTATATATCATATTTTTAAAGTCACTGATAGCGTAATAAAATCTAAAAATTTTTACATTTTTATTAAAAGATGCATAGAAGGATATTATAAAGAGGATGAATTATCGGGAAACTGGATGTTTATAGATATTGAAAATCTCAGTTTTGTACCTGGAATTATAGAAATTATATTAAAATATAAGATAGGCATAATGGATGCAGTGTATATTGTGGGAAAAATTAAGAAAGGAATGTTGAATTAAATGATGTACAACAGAAACAATGAATCAAATGATATTATTATTGCGGTGATAGTACTTACAATAGCATTTACTTTGATGATTAATGGTGGGCTTAGAATTGTAAGCCCAACAAGATTTGAACTTGACTTATTGATAGGCTTTTCAGTGACAGTAACTGCGTTCTTAATGCACGAAATGGCACATAGAACTGTGGCAAGGAAGCTTGGTGCTGTCGCATTTTTTAAGTTATGGCCTGCTGGCATACTTCTGGCACTGGTAACATCGATTTTTGGATTTATATTTGCAGCACCTGGTGCAGTTCAATTTGCAGGATTATATGATAAGGAGAGTGAAGGAAAAATAGCTCTGGCTGGTCCGGGAACGAATATATTTATTGGAATTGTTGCATTTCTTGCCTATACTTTTTTAAATGTAGGTTTTATTGCCTCAACAATTTTATTCTGGGTTGCATTGCTAAATTTATGGTTTGCACTGTTCAATTTAATACCGTTTCCGCCACTGGATGGCAGCAAAGTATTTTACTGGAACAGCAAGATCTTTGCAGTGGTATTTATACTTACAATAATACTGAATATTATTGATGGATTTATACCATCATTTTTCGGCCTTTAATATTTTATTCCGGCTTTATAAAAAATATGCTATTTTCTCCAACATCGATTCTATAAGGAATAGTAAATTTTTCCTTTTTCTTTTCTACAACGCATTCCACCATGTTCGTCTGAACCATATAGCTCCAGAGATCACTGGATGGATTTACTATCAGCCCATAATATAAAGGGTTTCTTGAAGCTATAAAAAATCCCTTTTCATCGATTTCCGTTTTATTATTGTTATATAATACTTCCATGCCGGATAATTATTAACTATTAAATTAGTTTATGGTAAAAATATAATACAGCGTATTTTACTCCATTCTGCTGAGAAAACCACCTGTTTATTATACACGAAAATATAGAGTGCCGTAATAACAGGCAACCAACTGAAAACATTATAATAAGAGGATTTACTGCTTGTATGCAATTCAACGTTGTGAAATTTGTTAACTATGTTAATAAATTCCTTTGGAAGTTATCATTTCTTTGATGCTTAAACTTCCTAGGTACAACCCAATACCCTCTATCCGTCCTCTAATGATTCTGGGATTGCTTTTCTTATCATATTATATGCGGTATTGGTATCTGCATTAATTATTGTTTTATCTGAGGACCTGAAGAGACCCCTTGATATCCTCTTTCCTGTATATTTATTATGGTTCTCTATTTTTTCGTTATCAAGAAATAATGCTTTGCCTGTATATGATTCATCTATAACTATGGTATTTATACTGTATTTCTCTGCTTTTTATCTTATACTGGATATTGGCTTATTATATGATATTTGAACGAACTTCTGGTTATTCTTTGAACCAATATTTACGTTTTGCTTCCATCCTTCATTGTGACCCACGACAATCATGCCTATTCCATTTGCCTCTGCATAATCGATAATAAATCCGCTGATTTTATGCATAATGTCATTTATTTTCCTGTTCCTAATAGCAAATATTTTCTTTTCTTTTTTAGTTAGAAATTTATTACCAAACTGCCAGTCACTTATTGATTTTAGCTCTGCATATTCCTTATTAAAATACTGGTTTACAGAATTGAGTACACCGCCTTTGACAGCAATTGGCTTATTTCCAATGCTGCCTGCAATGGTTTTAGCATTCCTTATGCTAGAGTCAATGCCTATAATGCCATTTGCATTGGATTATTCATCTGAAATATCTTTCATGTATACTACATAAACGACATATCCGATACCTTGAGGTACTATCATTACCTCTCTTAATTCTACATTATTTAATGCTGTTTTTATTTCTATATTCAATGCTTTGGGAAACTTAAGCACTCCGTTTTATATTCTGCACTGCTGGTTCCTGAATATAATTATAAATTCACCATCCTTTTCCTTGTATTGCGGCATTCCTGGCCTTTCAGTGAATTTATCAAGGTCTTTATTGTATTCTTTTAATGCCTTAAAGAATGAACTCCATGAATCCTTTAATGTTTTAATTGCCTACTTGGTGTTTATGCTAGAAACCTCTTATTTGGCATGATAATATAATTAATCCTGTTTTTCCATATACATGAAGTGCCTTTCTGGATATCTGCAACAGGTTCATGAATTCTTCGGCTTTTATGATTAATTACATATATATCGATAATAGGTAGGGAATTACTATAATTGATTATATATTTTTGATAGAGAGTGCGGTAATTAAATAAATATATAAAAGTTAAATAGGTATATTTAATAAAGAGCCAGAGAGTGGTTAAAATAAATACAAAGGAAACATGTACTTCATGCGGCATTGGCCTCGTTGAAGTAGGATATTCAATATTCGAATGCCCACAATGTGGGGAAGAAATGATTGGAAGATGCAAGCAATGCAGAGAGCATTCAACAAAGTATGAATGCCCAAAATGTGGATTCATAGGGCCGTGATATTATGGGAGATGTAATGGTTCAGTTAAGGGTGCTTCCAGAATCAGTAGAAGTTGACTTGAATAATTTAAAGAAAACCATTTCTGAAAAGATTGGCAACTTATGCAAGATTAATGAAGTAAAGGAAGACGAAATAGGCTTTGGCCTCAGTGCGTTGATGTTTTCTGTTATAATACCTGATGAAGAGGGAAAAATAGATGCAGTTGAGAATGCCATATCATCTATTAAGGATGTGAGCCAGGTAGATACAAGAGATATTACATTAATATAAAATGCTAATTTTATTCATTTTATTTGCTTTTTATACTGTTATTTTGCTGTTCATATCTGCGGGATTTATTTACATTGAAATGCATAAATATAAAAGCGAACATATAGTAAATGACTACAGGCCAAAAACACTGGTTATTATGCCAGTAAAGGGCATTGATTATAGCCTTGAAACTAATTTGCTTTCAATAAAAAAGCAGAAATATGATAATTTTAAACTTTTATGTGTTGTTGATTCAGAAAAGGAAGAAGCTCTGGAAATAATTAGGAAACTGGAGATAGATTATATAATAAGCTCATACAATTGCAACAAATGCAGTGGAAAGGTGAGAGCTATAAGCACTGCAATTGAAAAATTTAAGGATTATAATGCTTATCTGCTTGCAGATTCCGATATTGAAGTAAATGAAAACTGGCTTTTAGACATGGTAATGCCCTTGAAAAACCAGGATGCAGGATTGTCAACAACGTTCCCATATTTTGAGCCAAAAAATGGCTTCTGGTCTAATGTTAAAGAGATATGGGGATTTGTAGGAATGGGGCTTATGGAATCAAAATTAACAAGATTTGGATGGGGAGGATCCCTGGGATTCAGGTCTGAGTTTATACAGGATTCTCTAGGTTTTTTCAGTGAGCACATATCTGATGACACTGCACTTACAAAGATATGCAAGCAGAAAGGTAAGAAAATTTATTATGTTGATTCTGCTATGCCGGATGTTAATTCCCCTGATAATTTCAAAATATTCTTTGAATGGGCAAATCGGCAAACTGCTTTATCCATATCAGCTTCGCCAAAAGTATATTATTACGGCATGCTTTTCTATGGTTCATACATGTTTTTATTCCTTTCTGCAATTTTTATGGGCATATTTTACAATCCATTATATTTCCTTTTTCTTATTCCATCAGCAATTTACATATATAACATGCTCAAAAGATTGAAGCATGTGAAACCGGATAATATACTGGCAGCCATAATGCTTCCGGTTATTTACATGATAAATCTGATTATTGCCAGGAGAATGAAAAGTATATCATGGCGTGGCAGTACATATGATATACAGGATAAAAACTTATTATAATAAATAACAATCATAAAGAATGAAACAGCCACAGTTATTTGGCACAAATGGGATAAGGGGCATACCAAACCAGGATTTGACCATTGAACTTGCAAGTGGAATAGGTAGCGCAATTGGCACATTTTTTAATTCACCGAAAATTGCAATAGCAAAGGATACAAGAATCAGTGGTGATATGTTCATGCAGGTTGTTGATTCTGCAGTTATGTCTACCGGTGCAGACGTTATTTATACAGGTGAATTGCCAACTCCGGGCCTTCAATATTATTGCAAAGTAAATAAAATTCCTGGAATCATGATTACAGCATCGCATAATCCTCCGCAGTATAATGGAATTAAAGCTATAGCTTCTGATGGTACTGAAATAAATGAAGAGATGGAAGTAAAAATAGAAGAGATCTACGAAAAAAAGGCATATAAAAAAGCTGCATGGGATAAAATAGGAAGATATTACTATGACAGCACTGCTATAGACCTTTATATGGACAGCATTATAGATTCTATAGATTCTAAAAGGATTATGGAAAGCCATTTGAAGGTAGCAATAGATACGGGCAATGGAGCATCATATTTTACGAGCCCAACAATACTTGCAAAATTAAATTGCCATGTAGTATCATTGAATGCAAATCCGGATGGAAAGTTCTCATCAAGAAATTCAGAGCCAAAACCAGAAAATCTTGTGGATCTTATTTCTATAATGAAGACTGGTAAATTTGATCTGGGTATAGCGCACGATGGAGATGCCGATAGATGTGTATTCATAGATGAGAATGGAAATTATATCGATGGTGACAAAAGCCTGGCATTAATTGTTAAGAATACAGTAAATAAAGGAGATATTGTAGTTACACCAGTAAGCAGTTCTGATGCCCTGGAGGAAGTTTGCAGGGAAAAAGGTGCGAAATTAATATCAACAAGAGTGGGAGCACCAATTGTTGCACGTGCTATGATAGAAAACAAAGCATCAATAGGCGGAGAGGAAAATGGTGGCATTATATATGGAAAGCATCAATTCTGCAGGGATGGAGCAATGACTATGGCACTTATGCTTAATTTACTGGCAAAAGAAAATAAAACAGTATCAGAATTGCTTAAGGGCATACCTGACTATACTATGATAAAAACATCTGTTCCAAGAAAGAAAGAATGGGATGACATAAAAAAATTATTAATGGAAAAATATAAAGGCAATAAAATGGACTTTACAGATGGAATTAAACTATATGACGCAAATGGCTGGACATTGATACGCCCATCAGGTACAGAAAAAATAATAAGAATTTTTTCTGAGTCCATTAATAAAAAAGATGCTGAACAGTATAATAAAAAATATGTTGATTTCCTAAATAATTTATAAACTTTTATACATGTCAAAGAATCTTGTAATGGCATTGATATTTCCTGCCAGCCCAAACCATATAAGCAGCAAACCTGTGGCATATATATCTACAGAATAAACAATAAAATGGGATGTTATAAAAAACTGAAGCAGTGAAAATATAATTATAAGAACAAGCCTGTCAGCCCTCCCTGCAATTCCGGAATAATCCCGTTTAAGGCCAAGAGCCTGGGATTGTGTGCCCATATAGCTTGTTAACAGTATTCCTATTATTGCGAACAATCCAAGGTAAACATTTCCATAAATTGAAAATGTCATTCCAAGAATAATGAATATATCAGAATACCGGTCGAATACATGGTCCAGCATGTCGCCCTTGCTTGATTGAATATTTCGCAATCTTGCAACTTTCCCGTCAAGTGCGTCAAAAAGTGCGGAAAATATTATAAAAATAAAGGCGAGCAATAAAAAATAATGGCTTAAATAATAAAATATTCCCGCAAGTGCAGCAAATACAAGCGATAATATTGAAATAATATTTGGGTTTGCTTTTGAAAATTTTTTTGTTAAAGGGTCTAAAAATTTGTCAGCATTTTTTCTGTATGAGTCAAGTACCATATCTGGACATAAAAAAGTAATTATTAAAGTGTTGTTTTGCCGGTCTTCTTTACCTTATGCCAGACACGTTTAGCCCCTGTAATTTCCAGGAAAAATGTATAGATTGAAATCAACGAATTCAATGTCAAATATATGTAAATAAGGGGTATATATATCAGATTCTGCCTTTTTTTAATTAAGACAAGAATGAGAGCAGCCGCATATATTCCAAGAGATATCAAAATCAGCGATATAAAATAAGTTCTCATTGAATGCACAAATGGGTTGTAAAAATTTAAAAGTGATATGTATAACCACCCGAAGAACAGGATGCCTGAAAATGTCGGTGCAAGAACAATCATCAGTACATCAAAATCGGCAAATTTGCTTAACTTTTTCTTGGAATGCAGAAATACCTGATGATAGCCACGAAGCCATCTTGTTCTCTGCTTAAAATATTCTGAATATGATGCGGGAGTTTCCTGCAACGCCTTTGCACTGCTAAGATATGCAGATTTGTATCTTGCATTTGAGATTCTCAATGAGCTTTCAAGATCTTCGGTAAGAAATTTTTCATCCCACCCACCTATATTTTGTATTACCTTTCTTTTGAAATACTGATTTGAACCGGCAACCGGGACAAATAGATTAAAATGTGTTCTTCCTATAAGAGTTGCTTTTACTAAAATTTCATCTATTACTGCAAGCCTTGTAAATATATTCTCATCCCTATTTATATAGGAATTATATCCCTGCAAAACGTCAACATTGAAATAATTCATTCCGTATACAGCATTTTCAAGTGTATTTGGCAATAGCACTGTATCTGCATCATATGTTGCAATTATTTCACCGCTGGACATTTTAAAACAAAAATTCAGTGCTGATGCTTTGCTTTTGCCATCCGGCCTGTTGAATACTTTAACTCTTTTGTCCCTGGTCTCATATTCTTTTGCAATTTTATATGTGTTATCAGATGAATTGTCTATAACAACAAACAGTTCAAAGTTTTTATATTTTTGATTTAGAATTGATTCGATAGTTCTGCCAATAACTGATTCCTCATCCTTGGCCGGAACAATAATGGTTACTAATGGCTTATACATTTTTAATCCAGAAAACTTTTCTTCATCGAGTTCTGAAAAATCAATATCATATTTCGTGAATTCTTTGTAGCCATAGTATAATATGGGAAACTGATAAATCACGTAAACTAATCCAATAGCAATTATAGCGAGACCAATAGCCTGTAAAATATCCATTATGTATGAGTATTTGTAGGACATATATAAATTTATATAAAACCCTCCGTTTTCTTAGCCTACAAAAAATATGTGCAGAAAAGTGTTTATAATATGATGTACAGAAATTATGGATAATTTTTTGATTCCCATTAGAAAATATTTTGTAAATTGTACATTCAGGATTAATACATATTGTTATTTCAAGATATCACAATAATTCTGCACCGTTAAGATCCATGGCCAATTTGTTAAGGTTTTTTAACAGTTATTGCTATATCAAGATAATCATTGCTTTTTTTCTCTAATAATTTATTAACTTTAAGCATTAATGCTTTTGATAATAAAAAGTACAGAATTAGAGTTAATCCATTTTTCATAGAAATTTTAAATAATATATTATGCCACTGGTTTCTGTTTTCAGTAAAAATGATTGAATACTGTAATCTATACTCTTTCTATATTTTGATAGTTGTTAAACCAGAGGCTATTTGAGTCTCCAAAGAATCCACTCTGTTGGAAATTGAGATATAGTAGACCCCAAATAAACAGTGAATTTCCCATCATGAAGGTTATGTATAGTATTTTGTGTATTTATAAATCATTTTTATCTCAATATTGTTAAATATTGTTAATGTATAATATAAACATGGTTAGCAGAGTTATGACTGTTGCTTCAACCGATTCTGGAGGTGGAGCAGGCATTATGGCAGATTTGAAAACATTTACTGCTATGAAAGTATTTGGAACTGCTGTTATAGTTTCTTTAACAGCACAGAATAGCGTAACCGTAAAATCGATTTACGAGTTGCCGATTAAATTCATCAATGAAGAGTTTGATGCAATTATGGAAGATATTGGTACAGATGCTGCCAAGACAGGCATGCTGTATTCCGAGCATGTTATTTCCGATGTTACTGAAAAATTTAAACAGTATGATATTAAAAACATTGTTGTAGACCCAGTAATGATTTCTAAAACAAACGTCAGGCTTCTTAAAGAGGATGCTGTGGATGCAATGGTCTCAAAGCTGATGAAAATTGCAGACCTTATTACGCCAAATATACCTGAAACAGAAGTAATTTCTTCCATGAAGATTAATAATTATGATGATTCAAGACAGGCAGCAAAGAGAATTTATGAGATTACCGGTTCCTCTGTCCTGGTGAAAGGAGGGCATGCTAATGGTAATTTCTCCATAGATATTCTCTATGATGGTTCTGAATATTATGAATATAAATCAAAACGCATTTCTACAAAAAATACGCATGGAACAGGAGATACCCTTTCGGCATCAATTGCTTCTTACCTGGCAAATGGAAAAAAATTGCCTGAGGCAATAGAACTGGCAAAGCAATACATAGAAGGCGCAATTGAAAATTCATTTCCAATGGGAAAAGGGTATGGTTCATTATCACATTTCTGGGCGATAAAATGATAGGAAAGATATCAAGAGATTTTTTTGAAGAAAATATAATAAACAGGATCGGGGCTGTTAGAAAAGAAGTTGTGATGCCGCCAAAAAACGGTGTTGACGTTGGCATAGTTAAAATAGGAAATAAATTCATGGCTGTTACCACAGATCCTCTATATATAGATACATCATTTGGCTTTGAGAAAGCGGCATGGTTTGCACTTCATATACTTTTATCGGATCTATACACTTCAGGCATACCGGCTGAATATATGAGCATTGACCTTAACCTTCCATTGAAGATTACTGATAATGAATTTAAAGAAATCTGGGATGTTATAAATTCTGAATGCATAAAATACAATATAGAAGTTGTAACAGGACACACAGCAAGGTATGCGAATACTGAATTTCCAATGGTTGGGGGAGTAACACTAATGGGCATTGGTGATCAGTACATAACAACACAGAATGCAGGAGTAGGCGATAAGATAATAATGACAAAAAGCTGTGGGCTGGAGGCTTCAATTATTCTTGCAAATACATTTCCCGAATATGTAAGAAAAAACATAGGCAAAGAATATTTTAACAGCATAATCGATAAATTTTATTCCATGACATGCGTAAATGAAGAGCAACTCGCAATAAAATATGGAATTGTAAATAAGGTAACATCAATGCACGATGCAACAGAAGGTGGTTTGCTGAATTCTATCTATGAAATAGGAAGTGCTTCTGAAAATGGTTTGATAGTTGATTATGATAAAATAATTATAGATTCTGATATAGAAAAACTGTGCAGTTTATTTCATATTGATCCTTTAAGGTCGATAAGCGAGGGGACTTTGTTAATTACTGTTAAAAATGAGTGTGCAGATGAATTTATATCAATTCTTAATAAGTCTGGAATACACGCAGCGATTATAGGAGAGATTCTTGAACAATCGCATGGAATAAAAATCAAGAAAGCGGGAAATACTGAATTGATCTTGCCTGAAAAAGACCAGTTCTGGGATGCAGTTGGTGATGGAATAAAAAGAGGATTAAAATGAAATTAAAGGGGCTTTACCTGGTTACACCTGATTATTTCAACGATCAGGTTATTAAAGCAACAGAAAGGGCTGTGAAAAGTGGTGTTGATATACTTCAATACAGGAATAAAAAATCTTCGTTCAGGGAAAAATTTGAGAATGGCAGGAAATTGAAAACCATATGCGATGAATATGATATACCATTTATTATAGATGATGATCCAATCCTGATGGATGTTCTTGATGCCGATGGAGTGCATATAGGAAAAGATGACGTCCCTTTTGATTATGTGAAAACGAAATTTCCCGGTAAAATTATTGGTGTTTCTACATATGGAAATGTTGATACTGCAGTTAAATATGAAAAACTTGGTGCAGATTATGTGGCATTTGGTTCATTCTTCCATACGGATACAAAAGAAGATGCAACAATGTGTGATATTAAAATTTTAAAAAATATCGATAAGCTCAAAATTCCTGTCTTTGCCATAGGCGGCATTAACAGGGAAAATGTAGATGCATTATTGAATTACGGAATTTCAGGGATAGCTGTTGTCTCGGCAATTTATTCATATCCTGACATAGAATCACAGGTAAAATACTTCAAAGAGGAATTAAAAAAATATGGCATAGAATAGAATTTTATGTGGAATAAAACCTATAGTATAATAGAAAAATTATAATATTCATGCTAATATTCAGAAACATGAAAATTGAGCAGGCTTTAATTTCACAGTTAATGATACTGTTAAATATAAAAAATGGGAAAACAAGACCATCTGAGATATCTAAGGAACTGGACATTACTCTCCAGGGCGTTGTTTACCATATAAAAATATTGAAAGATAAAAAATTTATCGATGAAAATAATAAAATTACCAAGGAAGGTTTCGATTTTCTTTATAATGGGCTCAATTACATAGAAGATTTTGTACATTCAAGCCTTATAAGCATAGATTCTTCTCTGGTCTGGGAAGTTATATCCGATGCCGATATGAAAAATGGGGAGCAGGCCTCGCTTTATATGAATAATGGTTATTTGCATGCAGGGCCATACACCGGCAAAGGTGCCAGTGGTAAAATTGTCAGGGATTCAAATAAAAATCAGTGCACAGGAATAACAGGAGTTCGTGGCATAATCAACATTAAAAAAACAAAAATTATTATTATTACTATTGACAATGTTGAAAAAATAAGGAGTATTGAAGACATATCTATTAAAGTGAAGAATTCTATTGCTAATATTGATTATGATTTCCTCGGGACGGTAGGCGAACTTGCTGCAAATGTTATGGAAAACCTGGCAATAAAGCCAAAATTTGAATATTCTGCCATTAACGCTGCTTTTGAAGCAGCCAAAAGAGGATTTACCACAGCCATAATCATATCTGACAGATTTTTCCATTTCTCATTAAATGAAATCAGAGATTTGCAATCAAAGTATCCAGATATTGAACTGGATTTGAAGCACATATAAATCCGCTTATGAATTTAAATATTCACGTAAAATAAATAATAATTATAGGATTAATGTATTAAAATTTGTTACAAAAAATCTCAAGTAATAATAATATAAAATTATTAATATAATTATATTAATATTTCAAATTTAACCTAGTGGCTGCTAGTATTATAAAACTAATAAAATAAAATTAATTTTTCCAATTTTCATAAATATTTAAATAAGACTTTATCATAATGGTGAATTGTAGAGGTGTAACAAATATGGAGGACGATGAAAGTGGCAGTAGGGGTACATATTATAGCGGATTTATACGGTGTAGATGCAGGATTAATATCTAGTGCTGATGGTATTGCACCCATTATAGAGAATGCTATTAAGGAAGGAGAATTAACAGAAATTTCTTCACAGTATTATCAGTTCCGTCCAATGGGCGCAAGTGGAATAGCTTTGCTGGCAGAATCACACTTGTCTTTTCATACATGGCCTGAACATGGACTTGTAACTCTGGATATATACACATGCGGTGAGCACAGCAATGCAGACCGGGCGTTTAATTATATTTTAAATGTATTGCATCCCACTTCTATTGAATATAAAAAGCTGGAACGGGGCACAAAAATAGAGGAAAACGTAAAAATTGATAACCCTCAGTTGATGCTGTGATACGTTGAATAAAAAAATAAATTTAATTTCCTTTTTATTTATATTGTTATTTTTGGATTTATTAATAGGAATTTATCATATAACTACTGCATACAATGTTCTTATAATACCTGATATAATTATTTCCGTTGCATCTATATATATCGCCGGGGAAATATTTCTGGATGTATCCTATAAAGTGGGAAAATCATTATCATTTTCCGAAAAGTATACTGGGCTCTTTATAGTAGGATTTGCTGCAATAGCTGATGAGATAGTGATGTCGTTAATGGCTTCCGCTGAAAATCTTGGAACAGTCAGTTTTGGTACAATTCAGGGTTCCAATGTAATAACCCTCATTGCATTTTTGATTATTATGCCATTGTACAGCAGAACCGGCTTTTCCAGATTCAGGATGGATTCATATGTACTGGCCGGTACTGCCATAATAATACTGATAATATCATTTTACTTTGTTAGTATTCCATTTTACATAGGATTTATTACTCTTATTATTTTTCTTTTCTACATTGTTAAGAAAATAAAATCCCCTTCTATAGAAAATAAAATAACAGTGGAAGAAGTATATCCATCTTACTATGGCATACTTGCAATATTTGTTATAATATTTGCATCCTATAATATGATAAATTCCGCACTTATAATATCGGATGTTTTTAAAATAAATGAATTTCTATCATCATTTTTGCTCCTTGGATTCTTCGGTTCTATTCCAGAAGTAATTATGATGTCTATTTCACTGCATGACAATAAGAAAGATGTATCAACAGGCTTGATTGCAGGCAGTACAATTTATAAGGAAACAATACTTTTTTCTATTATAGCTTTTATGGGAACTTTAACGCTTGCGAACTCCCTATTTTCATTGATATTAATGATAATTTTTTCAATAATTCTAATAATATACTCAATTATATTTAAATGAATGTATTTGAATTGCTGTGTTATTATAGCAGGATCAGAATCCCCAGAATTGTTCATCCTTTCTTTTAATTTTTATTAGTTCTTCCATGGTTTCTTTAACATCAGGTTCCATGGGCTGATCCTTAATTTCTTTAATTACATTTTCTGGAACATCAACGTATAAATCCTCATCGGCGAATATTTGCCGATTCAATGTAACACCTTCTATTGCACAGGATAGTTCAGATCCCCGGTCAGCATACTGCTTATTTACGTCACCGTCCCTCATGCTTTTTATTGTGCCTGCATATTTGTTTTTGGCGTTTATAAGCTTATCCCCAACTTTAACTCTCCCTGATATTACTTTAATTCCCACAATGACCGGTTTTGCAGCCCTGAAAATATAATCTGGCATTATAATAAGCTTTGCCGGTACAGGCCTGGAATTTTTCTTTTGTTCCTCTATTTCGTTCTTCCTGAACTCAAGCCATTTATTTAAGTCATCGAGCATTGAATATATTACATTTCCTGAAATAGCCTTAACGTCATTGGATAAGAGAGCCTCTTTTGCATCTCCAGTAATATTTACATTGAAACCAACTATAACTCTATCAAGCGGATTATTAAGGGTTGAAACATTTATAATATCCTTTTTTGTAATATCCCCTATCTGCGCTTCCCTGACATTTATTTTATTCTGCTCCATTTCATAGGCTATGGCTTCAAGTGAACCTATGGCTTCAGCCTTTATTGTAATTCCATTTTCAGAGAGCTTTATATCTGGCTTTGACTCGCTTATAAGTTCTTTAAATGCAGCATCAGTATTCCCGCCCTTAATAGCAATTATGGATGTGCCGGAAATGGCATCAACCTTGTCTGTTAAAAGTATTCGAATTCCTGCAGCTGCCCTTGCACTATCTTTTTCTTCAACGCCTTTTTTTCCAGTAGCAAGTATGGCCTTTACCCGCGTCACTGCAGGGCCTGAGCTGGTGTTAAGTGCAATTTTATCGCCTTTATGAAGTGTTCCCTGATATAATATTGTGTCAAGTGTAGTTCCAAGGGACTCCTCCTTCTTAATTTCTATAACTGATCCCCTTGTGGATTTATTTTCAAATTGTATATGATCTTCAAGGAATCTCTGTGCAAGACCTGTAAGTACCATTAAAATATCCGGCACACCTATGTTTAATTTTGCACTTACCGGCACTATTGCAAATGATTTTGTAAAATCTGTTATTCTATCATACCTGTCAGATGATACCCCTTTAACATATAAATCGTTAATTATTTTATATAATTTATCATCCAGTGCATTGACATATTCTTCTCTCTGTTTTTTTAATGTTTCTTTAAAAGATGTATTCTTTGTGGAAATGAAATATGGTATTAAATCGATTTTATTTGCTGCTATTATAAAAGGGGTTTTGTATTTTTTTAAAACATCAATAGATTCCAGTGTCTGTGGCTTAAGTCCCTCGTTAATATCTATAACAAGTATTGCAATATCTGCCAGTGCCCCGCCCATCGCACGCATATTGGCAAAAGCCACATGCCCTGGCGTATCGATAAATAACAAACCGGGAATACTGATATTTATGTTTTTAAAATAATTTTTAATGTTTGAATCCAGTGTATTTTTATCTATTTCAGTTGCGCCAATTTTCTGCGTTATGCCACCTGCTTCCTTCTTTGCTACAGTGGTACCACGTATATCATCAAGCAAAGTGGTTTTTCCATGGTCTACATGGCCAAGCACACATACGATTGGTTCCCTTAAATTTTTTTTTGTTGTTGTTTCCATATTCAATAATCCATTATCTCGTTCTCATTAAAGAATATTTTATATTCGTGATTGTATGCTTCCTGAGAATCAGAGGCGTGAACTATATTTTCTTCTATATTCAAGGAGAAATCTCCGCGAATAGTGCCTGCAGCAGCTTTTGACCCATCGGTTGCACCAGCAAGATTTCTGCAAGAAATAATAGCGTTATCTCCTTCCAGTATTATGGCTATGATAGGCCCTGATGTTAAATATGAAACAAGGCCATCAAAGAATGGCTTCATGCTGTGAACACTATAATGTTCCTTAGCTTTGCTTTCTGAAACTTTCATCATCTTTAATGACAAAATTTTTAATCCTTTATTTTCAAACCGCTCTATAATATTCCCTACGATATGCTTTTTAACTCCATCGGGTTTTACGAGTACCAGTGTCCTTTCCATAAGCCTACGCCTTTTTCATTTCTTTTATGCGATGGTACTCGTTTGTCCATTTAACATTTCTTGCTACCCTTTTCAGGTCGATCATATTCACTCTGCACTTTTTTGAACAGAAATTCATTACGTTTCCATCCTTTCTTATATAAATCATTCCTGATGCAGGTTCAATATCATGACCGCAAAAGATACATTTTCTATATTCCATTTATTTCACCTTATTGATAATCTCCTGGCTTCTCTCGCAGTTTCTCTTAGCATTAATATATCGCCAACTTTAACGGGACCAAGAACATTTCTTGCAATTATTCTTCCCTGGTCTTTGCCATCAAGGACTCTGACTTTTACAGTTGTGGCTTCGCCGGTCATCCCGGTTCTTCCCATCAACTCTACTACTTCAGCTGGAGTTGCATCGTCTGCCATTTAGCATCACTCTTCACTTTCTTCTGAATCTTTTTTCTTTGATGTCTTTTTAGGTGCTTTTTTAGCTTCTTTTGATTCAGATGCCTTTTCTTTCTTTGGCTTTTCCTTTGATTCCGCCTTTGATTCTTTTACTTCTTTTTTCTTTTCTGGTGCTTCTACAGATTTCTGTGCTTCTGTTTCTACTGCCTTTTCTGATTCTACTGCCTTTGGTTTTTCAACTTTCTTCTTTTCTTCCTTTCCGGACTTTGCACTTTCTATTGAAGATATAAGGCCTTTATATGCGTCGTCATTTTTGCCATAATCAACAACGGCAATAGATGCTGCTGAAGCAATGCCGACTTTTAATCCAAGGTCACTTTTATTTTTTACATATGTATATGGAACTTTTCTCTCTTCACATAATACTGGTATATAAAAAACAACCTCTGGCGGTGAAACATCCTCTGCTATAACCACAACCTTTGCCTCTCCTCTCTCTATAGACTTAACTACTTCATTTGTCCCTTTCTTAATCTTGCCGGATCTATAAGAATTTTCTACAAAATCCAATGCATCTTTGACTAACGATTCGGGAGCTTCAAACTTTACATAACTGTTTTCCATGATAATCCTCCTTCACTTCTGCATGGTATTATAAACTGTAATATAAATATTTAGCATTGTTATCTCTGTTCTGCATTCGGATTATAGCATGCTGCTTTTTGTTTAGTGTCTGAGCACTTATTAAAGTCTAATATTAATAACTATTATAAATTATAACTAAATAAAAGAAGTAAAATTATAAAATTTTATGAAATTTCAGTTTCTATATTGATAACAGGATAAAACGCCAGAAAACTGATAGATACTAATATATATAATATATAGTTTCTGCTTTATGAGTGAAAAAACTGATGTTATTGCTGCATCAATGATTGGGACAATAATAGAATGGTATGGGATTTTTATTTTTTCCTCAGGAGCTATTTACATAGCACGCACATTTTATCCAAATGTATCAGCTGCTGAGGCCCTCCTTCTGACATTATTGACATTTGCCCTTGGCTTTGTCACAAGGCCCGTAGGAGCCTATGTATTCGGCCATTATGGAGACCGGCTTGGAAGAAAAAAGATTTTATTGCTGACGTTATTAATATCCGGCATATCCACAGGCCTAACAGGGTTAATTCCGTCCGAGGCCAGTATAGGAGTTATGGCAATTGTTTTGCTTGTTATCCTGAGACTTGTGCTTGGTTTTGGCCTCGGCGGAGAATGGGGAGGTGCCATGTTGCTTACCCTGGAAACATTTAAGAAAAGAAGAGGATTTTTCGCTTCATTTATACAATCAACTGTTGGAATTGGGCTTCTACTTGGAACAGCAATTTTTATACCTTTGGTATATTTCCTGCCCTCATCTTTCATGTATTCAATAGGATGGAGAATTCCTTTCCTTGCAAGTTTTGTAATTGTAATTGTAGGAGTATTTATAAGATTAAAAGTTAAAGAAACACCGGTATTTGAAGAAGAAAAGAAAAAGAATAAAGTCTTAAAATCTCCTGAAAAAGAGTTATTCACAAAACACTGGAAGAAAATAATAGTTGGAACACTGCTTGCAGGTTCTTCTGGAAACTTTTTCTATTTCGCAATATCACTGCTTCCGGTTTTGTTTGAAGATGCAAAGGAAATTACCGTGCTGGATGGATTGATAGGAACTGCAATTTTTGGGGTGCTTGACATAATATTTGTGTTTATAGGCGGCCAGTTATCTGATAAAAAGGGAAGGAGAATTCTCATTGCAGGTGCAAATTTGCTGGCTCTGATTATACTGTTTCCATCGATATACCTTGTAGGCGTTGATTACTTCATTTTATTCCTTTCCCTCTTTGCAGTGGCACATGGATTGAGCTACTCGCCTTTAGGTGCAATGATATCGGAAATTTTCCCCACGAATGTAAGGTATTCTGGAAATTCAGCAAGCTACCAGTATAGTCAATAATAACGATATATTTATATGATAATAATTAATAAGATATTTACTATGAAAGCTGAAGAGGTCATGAACTTATTGCAGATATCAAGAAAGACACTTCATGTATATGCAAAGGCAGGAAGAATTAGATACACTGTTATGCCGAACAAGAGGTACAACTACAACGAGGAAGATATTTATAAGATACTCAATAAGGATGTTAAGAGGAAAACAGTCCTCTATGCACGTGTATCAACATACAAACAGAAAACAGATCTGCAGAATCAGATAGATCAGATGAAGCAGTGGTGCTTCATGAATGGTTATACAATAAATGCAATATATTCTGACATTGCTTCAGGAATATCATTTGAAAAGAGGAAAGGCTTCTTTGAAATGCTTGACCAGATAATGGACAGTAAGGTGGAAAAGGTTGTTGTAACATATAAGGCTCGATTGACCAGATCTGATTTTGAATTATTAAACTATATATTCAAAAAATACAGGACTGAAATAGTTGTAATCTCTGAAGTTGGTAATACTCAACTGGACTCTGAAGAAATATATGAAGATATATCTTCAATGGTCCATTATTATTCATTGAAGATGCATTCTAAAAAGAATAAACAATCCATCGAGGTAGGATATGAAAGTTAACAGGACAGAGCAGATATATTTAAAATACGACAGTAACATCTCCAACCAGTGCCATTTCTCAAAGAATCTTTACAATCAGGTCAATTACATACTCAGGCAGGCATTCTTAAAAAAGGAGAAAATGCCATCTTATAATAACCTTGTAAAGCAGTTTCAGCTCCCTTCAGAGAACAATGAAAACAACAATTACCAGAAACTTCCAGCAAAGACAGCACAGTGGACAATAAAAACTACAACAATAGCATGGCTATCTTTTTTCAGGGCAAAAAAAGAATATAATAAAGACCCTGATAAATTCACTGGAAGGCCAGGAATACCCGACTATAAGGAAAAGAACGGTGAATTTATTTTAATTTTGACGAACCAGCAGTGCAGAATTGAAGATGGAATATTGAAATTTCCCAGGATTATGGAATTGGAGGTGAAGACAAGGTTAAAAGATGTTGATTTAAGAGAAGTAAGAATAGTTCCACAGGGAGTTGGGTATACTGTGGAGATAGTATACAGGAAAGAAATTGAAGACATTGCAGACAGAGAATCAAAGAGAATTATTGGAATAGATTTCGGAATAAGGAATACCGTAACCATTGCAGACAGCATTGGAAATAAGCCGATTGCTGTTAAGGGCGGTGCACTTAATTCTGTGAATCAGTATTTCAATAAAGAAAATGCAAGACTCAAATCCATCAGTGACAGGCAGTTTGGCAATAAATTTCTAACCAGAAGAGAAAAGAAAATATTTTCTATGAGGAAAAGAAAAATATATGACATCATGCATAAAATCAGCAGATTTATTGTTGATGATGCAAGAGAGAAGGGCATAGATACCATAGTCATGGGCCACAATGAAGGATGGAAGCAGAATGTCAACATAGGCAAAAAGAATAACCAGAAATTTGTTCAGATACCATTTAACATCCTGATCTCCATGATACAGTATAAGGCAGAAGAATCAGGAATACAAGCCATAGTTATTGATGAAGCGTATACAAGCAAATCATCTTTCCTTGATAACGAGATAATAGAACATCATAATAACTATGCAGGAAAAAGAACATCGAGAGGG
>NZ_JBBIRC010000007.1:0-41061 GCF_037442045.1 Ferroplasma sp.
ACAAGTGCTTCTGACCTAAAGTCAATTTCAAAACTCAATGAAGAAATAAGCGCCAAATCGAAATCTATTTCTGAACTTGAAGCAAAAAATAAAGAATTAGAAAATAATATGAAAGAAATTTTTGCCACAAACCGTGAACAGGCATCGAAAATTTCATCGCTTCAGAATGAAGTTAAGGGAAAAAGTAAAACTATTGGGGAAATGGAAATTAACAATTATGAATTGAGCCAAAATATAAAAACACGCGAAATAAATGAAAGGAATTTAAAGGATACAATAGAATTGCTGGCCGCTGCAAATGACAACTTCAAAGTTCTCCTAGAAAAATACCGTTTTCTGGTTGAAAACAATATAACATTAAAGAAACGCACATTATCCACAAAAAAATCAACTAAAGCAAAGAAAAGTGAACCATAGGCTGATATTGAGAAATTATAAAAATAATCTATCTAATTATTATTATTTACTTATTTATAATTATTTAACAAGTCTTATTGTTTTTGCCCATGGAAGAGATAGTTTAAGCTCGCCATTTGCATTTGAAAGCACAGTAACATTATTAACTATAATATTTACATCTGTGCCTGGATACATTCCCAGATCTGCTAGCTGTTTAAGTATTCCACTATTTTCGTATACAATTCTATTGATCCTATATTTTCCCGGTGTTGCTACCCTCGCATTTACATCTTTTACCTCTCCATTCAAGTAAATCATATTCCCATGCGGGCATTTAACTGGATTGCCAAGGTTTCTAGCAAATGTTTCAAAATATTTATCATCTATTGTATGTTCGATATCCATCACTGCCGAATGTGAGTATTCCCATGGCACTTCAAGCATCTTAACTGCAAAAACTTCAGAAATTCTGTGTTTTTTTATAATTGGAATGGCCATGATATAGCCCTGTGGTGTCAGGCAGATATTTCTGTTATTCCTGGTTATTATATTTCTCTTTTCCAGTTTAGAAAGGTATTCAGAAGCAGTGGCCATTGATACATTTAAGTCCTTGCTTATTTGATTTTCATTAGCTGAAGAGAACGCCTCGCATAATGAGTAAATTGTTTTAACATAATCTTCTTCATTATTTTTGAAATTCATAGATATAAATTCCATATAACTAATTAAATTTTCTGTCAATTATCTATATTGTGTGGCTATAATTTTATTAAAAAGAAGGCAGCATTCAAATGAAGTTATGCATAATATTATGATAAAATGCCATGGTAATTTCACAGTTACTGCATTATTTAATTTTAAATAGCCTTTTCCTGATATATGAAATTATTGGCTGCATTATGTTTTTATTTATACCTTGCTTAAAAGGATTAAATTAATATAAGATATAATTATCCAATATTGATAAAAATGTTACAGATAGGAGATTTAGCACCTGAATTTGAAACGGATACATACTTTCCGGAAAAGAAAGAAATAAAAAAGATTAAGCTGTCAGATTATAAAGGAAAATGGGTTATATTGACATTTTATCCAGGGGATTTTACCTTCGTCTGCGCAACAGATATTGAGGCATTAATGGGTTCCTATGATAAATTCCTCAAGGAAGGCGCTCAGATTTTTGGAGTCAGTGAGGATTCTGTATTCTCACATAAGGCATGGTGTGATACATCCCCAAGAGTAAGCAAGAGCAAGATACCTCTGGTAGATGATTATACAAAGGAAATAGCAAAGAACTATGGATTCCTGGATTCAAAGGGATATCAGGCACAGAGAGGCGTTGTTATAATAGACCCTGAAGGAAAAATCCAGTATGAAGCAATGTTTAACAATGGACTTGGAAAGGATGTCAGGCATATCTATGGCGCATTTATGGGATTAAAAGTACTTCATGACACACCAGAAGGGGCAGGTCATATGTGTGCAATTCCGGCAGATTGGACTCCCGGAGAAAAACCACTGGATATAAACATAGTAAGAGATATAGGAAAATTATAATTTTTTATTTTACAATATAAATATTTATTTATGTTATTACAATAATCATATATGAATGGTGACGAATTATTTGATAAACTGTCTAAATTTGGGCTTTCTCCATATGAGATTAAAGTCTATAAAACGCTACTGTTAAACGGTCCTCAGACCTCTACATCAATAGTATCGACTGCCGGCGTGCCACAACCTAGAGTTTACGACCTTTTCAATAATCTTTTAAAAAAAGGATTAATAGAAATAAGCCCTGGAAAGAAGAAAATTTATAGAGCCGTACCTCCTGATATTGGGCTTAACAGAATAATAAATGAGATGGCATCATATAAAGATAATTTAACAGAATTTGTTAAAACATCTGAGCCTGAGAATACAAAATATAATCCATATCTCTGGTACATGGATAATGTAAACCTGATCAGGGAGCAGATGAAAAATATAATTATCAATGCAGAAACAGAAATTATTGTATCACTCAGATTGCCTCTTTTGAAATATCTTGATAAGTATATAATTGAAGCAGCAGAACGCGGAGTTTCAGTCATATTAACGGTATTTCCGGATTCGGACGGGTATGATATTACAGACATGGTAAATACAGCAGTCATCAAGAGAAGACCAGGCATATCTCCAGAAATAATAATTAAAGACAGGGCCGAGGCAATAGTTTACGTAGATAATATAAGCACTAAAACAAAATACGCCATAGATTTTCAGGAAGAGGAAATGATACACATCATTAATTATTATTATTACAACATTATATGGAAACCATCTATTTATATTTCAAAGTTTCAGATTAAAGATAACTGGGAATTTAAGACATCATGGATATCCTGCGAGGCAATAAATGTTTTTATGAATAATGGGTATAAATTAACAGGCCGAGTTACTGGGGAAACTCAGAACGGTGAAATTGATATAAATGGTGCGGTAAAGGGCACGGATGTAATACCAGGTTACAAAAATTCGTTTTTGATTGAAACCGATGAAAGAGTCTTCACCGTTGGCGGCAGGTTGACAAGAATCGAGGACATAAGGCTGGAAACATTCCAGTTAAAAGCAGAAAAAGTACAGAATAAATAAAACTTAATTTTAATTAAGATGTTGTAAAATACAAATATTTTAAATTAAATAACTTATTACAGTTAATATGCAGTATAATGCTTCTGTTGTTATTCCGGCACTAAATGAGAAAAATAATCTTAGCAGACTTATTCCAGCTCTGGAGAAAAATAATATTGCGTCAATATACATTATTGATGATAAATCCACGGATGGCACATCTGAACTGGTACAAAACTTTAATAACGCTCATTTTCTTCTCAGAAATGGAAGGCTTGGGCTTATCAGTGCTGAAATAGACGGCATGAGATTGAGCGGCACGGATTATGTTGTTGTAATGGATGCTGACTTTTCTCACAATCCTGACGATGTCCCAGGAATGATCAGGCAGGCAATAGACACTTCTTCTGATCTTGTTATAGGATCTCGCTATACAGACAACGGAATAACAAATGATGAATTTATCCGTAAAATAATAAGCAGAATTGCAAATATAATTTTCAGACTTTCTTTTGATATTGACCTTTATGACTGCACCTCCGGGTTTCGGGTATACAGCCGAAAGGCCTGTGATTTTATAGGCAAGCAGGTTGATATTGAAAACGGATATGTTGGCCAGGTCGACATCGTGAACCGTCTTGCACATAATGGATTCAAAATCACTGAGTATCCGGTTGTTTTTGTTAAAAGAACAGAGGGAAAATCAAAATTGAAAATGCGTGAAATTGTAAATTTCTTTCTTTTTGTTATTTATAACAAAAAAATATTCAGGCCCATAATAAGCATGTCCGCACTTGTTATACTAATAATAGTCATCTCATTTTTTATTATCCGTTTTGTCTAATCCAATGCTTGCAGACACTATTATCGGATCCCAAACAGGCCCATATTCCGGTTCATATCCCAGGTCATCATACATTAAATCATACAATTTCATATGCGCCGATATTGCAGTGGCAATTACATTAAGCCTCCACGCGGCATTGTCCTTTCCTATAATCTGCCCTCCTATAATTTCTTCTGTTTCTTTTCTATAAATTAGTTTCAAGAATATATCAGAACCATGCAGATAGTTGGATTTGCTCTTTGCTTTTATAAAGATGCTTCCATAATCAATTCTTGATTTGATTGCATCAGCTTCATTTACACCGGTGTACCCAACCTGATATTCAAGTACATTAATTATAGTTGTCCCAAGGGCACCTGGAAAAATTCTTTTGTTTCCAAAAAGGTTAATTCCAATTGTCCTTCCCATCTTATTGGCAATCTGGGCAAGTGGAAAATATCCATAATTTCCGGTAACAATATTTTTAGTTGCCACATTATCCCCTGCTGCATAAATGTCCGGGTCTGAAGTTTGCAGATAATCATTTACTTTTATCAGTTTATCTGCAGTAAGACCTATTCCTGCCTTTTCAGCCAGTTCTACTGATGGCATGATTCCAGCCGCAAAAATTATAGCTTCCGTATTAAACGTTCCTTTCCCTGTTGTTACAGAATAATTTCCATAATTTCCTGATATTGAAAGTGGCACAGAATTATATTCTATATCCTTTTGATTATCACTTAATATTGTAGTCAAAACATTTCCCATATCCTTATCCAGATGCGGTAATACATATTCGTGTTTTGAAATCAGTTTTACACTGTATTTATTTCCGAGCAATGAAAATAGTTCAGTTCCAAGTACTCCTGCACCTGCTATTGTTATATTTTTTAAATCAGAAATTCTCTGTTTAATTATTCTTACGTCATCCATGTTTCTCAACGTAAGGACATGACCTTTCAATATTTCAGGGACACGCGGGCTCGCACCTGTAGTAATTACAAGTTTATCGTAATAATATGTTTTATCACCTGCCACCACATATTTTTTATTTCGGTCTATTAATGTAACACTGGTTCTGGTAATAACATTAATATTCCTATTTTCTGTGAATTCACTTAAAGGATAATGAAGCAGATCTTCCATATTATCAAAATAGCCTGAAAGATAATATGGCATTCCACATTCGGCATATGAAACAAATTCCGTTTTTTCAAATACTGTTATGCTGGCATTTTTATCCATTCTTCTTGCCTTTGATGCTGCAGACATGCCGGCAGCGCCACCTCCAATAACTATTATGTTCATATCTAACAATATTAATTGTTTATTTAAAATTAATCAAAATATCCATTAATTATAAAAATTGATAATAATGCAATTAAATTTCAAAAGCAGATACTTTCATGCATTATTATTCATCGTCTTCATCATCATCATCATCGTCGTCTTCTTCATCATCCATTATAAAATTAGCCATTGAAGCACCTCCAGAAACTAAATAAATATAACAGTTAATAAACCTTTTGTTTTGTTACATTCGCATTTCTATACATAAAAATTGTTACGCGAAAATATATATAAGCCAGAAAACATAAACTATTATGTACAATATTGTAGAGGATAAGATTAAGGCACAATCCCTTCATGGGAATCCACTTGGCGATGCATGGGAACGAGAAATAATAAGAATAGAAAATAATGTTGATTCCAATACTCCGGTATTTATTGGCCTACCAGGATTTTTTGGGTCTGGAAACAGTTTCATGAATAAAAGTTACACATCCTTTGATTTCAGGGATGTACTCGAAAAGCTCGGTCAGGAATATGAATATATAATTATTTTACCAGACACAATGACAAAGTTTGGCGGAAATCAGTTTGTTGATTCAACTGCTATAGGCAATTATAAAACCTATATAGCTGAAGATATTGTAAATTTTATACATAAATTATACGGTAAGAGGGACATTTACCTTTTTGGCAAATCATCTGGAGGTTTTGGCTCAATATCCCTTACTATGGATTATCCTGATTTGTTCAAAGGCTTTATTGATATTTCCGGCGACTCATATTTTCAGTATTCTTATATGCAGGATTTTCCAACTGCATACAAAACGATTAAGGCAAGCACTCTAAAAGATTTTATCGAAACATACAGAAAATCATTTACGCATAGTCAGGACGAACTTACTGCGTACAATGTAATTGCAATGGCAGCTTCATATTCACCAGATGGCCTTAATATAAATTTACCATTCTCACTTGATACTGGAGAAATTATTAATGAAATCTGGGAAAAATGGTTGGAATTTGATCCGGTTAACAGATTAAAAACGGAAATTAATAAACTCAGGAATAAAATCATAGTGCTCCAGACCGGAAATAAAGATGAATTTAGAATAGATATAGGGATGAATATGATCCATAAAATATTGGAAGAAAATAAAATAAAGCATTATTACAGGGAATATGCTGCCGGACATTTCAACATTAATTATTTCTATCTGGACTCATTCCCAGAAATTCTAAAAATTTATAAATAAAAAATTATATTATATCTTTATCCTTTCCATATTCCGACACCAAGGCCAACAAGGAAAAGAACAAGAACAAGCGTAACTGAACCTACATGCCCAAGGCTTAATAATCCCGGAGCTTTGCTTATATTCGCATAAAAGAATTTAGATGCGTCGCTAAATGCTGTGCTTGCAGAAATATGTGGTATGAACGATAGTCCCGCATATGTAGCCAGAACAAAGGCAATAATAAGCAATATGGCCGATGTAATTCCTTTTTTAATCGCAAGTCCAAACAATAAACCATCAATCAAAGCGATAATAAGTATAACGTAACCAGATATATCCATAATACTTAAAACGAATTTCCATATATAAATGTTTGGATATTAAATTTCGTACCTGTTTTTCCGGTACTGTAACAAAAATATAATATTAATGTAAATATAAACCTTTTAATGAATAAATGGCTTAAGATTACACGTCCAGTAAACGGGTTTATGGGATTCTTTTCTATATATATAGTTGGATTCATAGCCGTAAATATACATATTTCTAAATTTATAGTGCCACTCACTCTGGGAGCCATAAGTGTATTTCTCGTAACTGCCGGTGGGAATATAATAAATGATATCAGTGATATTGAAACAGATAAATATAATCATCCTGACAGGCCATTACCATCAGGAAAAATAACAAAAAACTCTGCAAGAGAGCTTGCAATAGGTTTTTTTGCTGCAGCGTTCATAATATCTATTTTTATATCAATATTGATCAGCCTTGTTGTTATAATGGCAGAGGCACTTCTTGTCAGTTATGAATTTAAAACCAAAAAAATTGGGCTTCCAGGGAATTTAACAATTAGCCTTCTGATAGGCATGATATTTCTTTACGGAGGTTTTATAACTAGCACTATTCCTGAAATGATTCTCCTGTTCCTGCTGGCATTTTTCTCAAATATGTCCAGAGAAATAATGAAGGATATTGAAGACATCAAGGGTGATTTTGATAGAGTTACGTTTCCCAAAAAATATGGAATCAAAAATGCGAAAATTGTATCAGCAGTATTTATACTCATAACAATATCCATCTCATTTCTACCATATTATTTTCACATACTATCTATATATTATCTATATGCAGTATTAATTGATGACTTCCTTTTTACCATTACATTGCTGTATTTGAATAAAAATATATCAAAAGGCGAAAAAATTTCTAAAATTGCAATGATATCGGGCATGTTTTGCTTTCTGCTCGGTGGAATTTAATTTATCATTTATATTATAAAATTTGGGAAAATAGAAAAAATATAAATTATAACGCGGGGAATGGGATTTGAACCCATGCTCTCATTTCGAGAAACAGCTTAGCAGGCTGCCGCCGTACCACTGGGCCATCCCCGCATCTTATGCTGGATACCTGTCCTGCAGATCATTGGCAATTTCTTCCAATATCTCTTCAAAGTTTTCATTTTCCATACTAACAACCTCACCACTTGGCAGGGTCATACGAACATAGTAAATTTCACCATCTTTTGATATTTCTATATCAGCAAGGCTTTCTCCCATATACCTGTAATTATTAAGCATATATTATGTTTTTTAATATAATCTTTCTATTATAATATTTGAAATTATACATATATAGTTTTTGCGTTAGTGCCATTGAATCTATCCTACAATATCCTGAACAATTAAAATATTTTTAATATTGAATTAATTTAGCCTAAATCATGTATTATTAAAGCAGATGCCCCATCTTTTCTTTTTTAGTATCAAGATAGAATTTATCAAACTCAGTCGGTGCGATTATAACCGGTATTCTTTTGCTGATTTTTATACCATTTTCTGTTAAATAGTTTATTTTTTCTGGATTATTTGTCATCAAATCGACTGATTTAATATTGAAATATTTTATTACATCAACGGCAAAATTATAATGCCTGTTATCTGCTGGCAACCCCTGTTCTATATTTGCCTCAACAGTGTCCTTGCCATTATCTTCAAGGTTGTATGCCCTTATTTTGTTTAGTAGGCCTATTCCACGCCCCTCCTGCCGTAAATATATCAATATTCCATTTTCCTGGCTTGCTATATACTTCATGGATGTGAGCAACTGATCTCTGCAATCACATCTCATTGAACCAAAAACATCACCGGTAAGGCATTCAGAATGTATTCTTACCGGAACATTTTCTTTTTCTTCTACATCTCCATGTACGAGTACTGCATGATCCTTATTATCATCATTTTTGAAAACGTATATTTGAAATGAGCCAAATCGTGTAGGCAATTTAGCTTTAGCATAGAACTCTATCATAGTAATCAAAAGAAATTACTAAATTCTATAAAAAGATATTTAAAAAATTTTTTATACAAATTTGATTGAATTTATTTAATTTATCGTAAAATCTTAACTTATTTCTTCTGACAGAATATATGTATTTCCTGCCTTAAATACATATATATTTTTTACACCGGTTAATTCTTTTTCAAATAAATTTTTGTATCGATACGTTTCATCTGGTGCCATAGAATATCTAAAAAATATTTTACCTGCATTAATCCTTTGCAGTAATGGCAAAAAATCAAGATTAGATGAAATGCCAAGTACTGCATACTGCTTGCCAGGAAATAACTTTTCGTATGAATTACCAGAAAATATAACCCTCCTCTGATCTATATATATAGCTACCCATTCTGGTTTAATTACCATGTGAAGAAGTTTTGCATATAATAAAGTGATATCAGGAACATATATGAAATTGCCAACTTGTGGATTATTTGATATTTCATATCTGATTTCTTCAGGCTCACCACTTACTATTATATTTTCAGGAAGTATAACGGCAGTATTTTTATTTTCAGAAATTGTATGCGAATATAATGTTAATCTGTTTAATACACCTTTATAAGAAATATATTCTTTTTCTCCCTTTAATGGTATATTGCTCCACTCAATATGTGGGGGAAGGTCTATAGCATAACCTAAAATTTCAGGCCTGTGGATAATTATATTATACGGGTCAGGTGAAAGTTGAGAAAAAGTTTTTTCTTGTGAATTAGCAGGCCTTAAAGGATCTGAAAATAGAATGGCTCCAGAAAAATCGGCATTTAATGCATAAAAATCACTGTTAATAAAATTTGCCTGGGAATTATATGGAATTCTGTTCAGGCATGCCATGAGATAGCGGGTTTTATCCACTTCTACGCCAGTTACTTTACTGTACTGGGAAAACATTATATCCTGCATCCCTGCACCACTTCCAGCATCTATAATATTATTCCCTGCAAGTTTTTTAGATCTGTATTTTCCTATTATCTCTGGTGTAGAATACATGGCAGAATAATGGTCCATGAAAAGATGATTGGCCTGTGAAAATTTTTCAGAAATTTTTATTCTTGTTTTTGCAAATTCAAATAAAAATTCAAAATCCATTTTATGGAATTTTTTTATGTAATCTTTTGAATAGCCATGGTGGATTAAATCAACAATTTCATTAATTTCACTATCCACTCTTTCATAGTATCTTACCGAATCATTGAGCCTTTTCAAAAAGTTGTAAAGGTTCATTTAGTTTCAAATTGATTTATTGCATCCAGGAGGCTATTCATTTCCATCAATGCCTGTGAGCCATACATCAGGACAGTTACATAACCAACTTCCATGAGTTCCTTTCTTGTTGCCCCGGCTTTTATCGCACTGTTAACGTGGTAAGAAATGCACCATTCACATCTGGCCGCTATGCCAAGAGCAAGTGCAATTAACTCCTTGGTTTTTGCATCAAGTGCCCCTGGCTTCATTGTTTCCCCCATAAATCTCATGAAAGCGTCTGCAAAATCATTGTTATCCTTTCCAGCCTCTTTCATTATCCTGTTCACTTCTTCAAGCTTTTTATTGGCATCCATTTTTATCTTTTAATTATTGCTGATTTGTATTTTAATATTGCTTTAAATCATTATGTGTTAAATTATTTCTTACTGAAATATTTCTTTTATCCTTCGTGCGGGAGGATCAATTTAAATGATATTGTAGAAAGGAAAGAATAATAACACATTCTGTTACTTCATAAATGATGTTAAGAACATTAAGCTCAAGCTTTTCTATGAATCCCTTATCCTGAGGGAGATACAGTTCAGGGAAGTATGCTGGTTCGCCATGGAACAGGATTTTACGGAAAACACAATTAACAAATTCAAACTGAATAAAACAAAATACAGGCAAATAAGAAAATGGCTCCTGATGTTGCTATCTACACCGATTCTAGCAACAGGAGATCAGGATAGGAATTACCGAACTGAACAAAGCCAAAAAAATACATAGGAAATCTATAACTGTAAGATATAACAGGAGAACGTTCAAATTTTATTCTGATTCACGTATAGTATCTCTTACCACAGCTGCAGGGAGTATTGCCTTCTCTTTAGCGTATTCTCCGCTTATTGATAAATGCAGGGAAAAATACATAAATGCACTGCTTACCGTAGATTAGAAATATCAAAAACATTCAGGATGGTTCAGGCTAAATTGTGAGGTCAGGAAGTAAAAAATAAGGCCGAATCAGAACAGCAGGAATAGACAGAGGAATAAATAACATAGCCGGCTCTTTAACAATTTGTTCTTCAATTTTAAAGAAATCTTAAAAATAAGAAAAAGATTCTAACATAACAATGCAAGGCTACAGCACGCAAGCACTCATTTCACTCACAAAAAACTGAGAGAATTAAGTGAAAGAGAGATGGGTCGAGCTAAACACAAATCATGCAATATCAAAATCGATGGAGACTCTTTCCTTCAATATCATCACACTTGAAGAATTGGAATCAGCAGAGATAAGAAAGAAATCAAAGGGAAAAGCATTTAACAGGAGGCCTGGTTCATGGCTACCATATCAGTTGGCGTAGTTTATGGAATACAGGATACAGAAAATTAGTAAGTTCGTTATATATTTTGAATCAAATATAATTCCAATAAATGTTCAAAGTGTGTCTATATCAACAAGAACAAGAGGAAAGTATCAGTATTTCATTGCCTTAACTGCAATTTTGAACTCAACACCAATTTGTATACATCAAGAAACATCGAAGTACTCGGTAAGTCTCCGTATTTCAGCCCATTGTCAATCACCTAATAGTTGCGTTCCAATGAGGCTTCTCCTATAGCTATGGCATGGAACAGTAACAGGACCCTATACATCAGAGTTTGGTAGTTGACCTTGACCTGAACCTGTTAGCATCGTTAACCATAAGAAAATAATTCATCAATATATTCCAGAATTAAAATGATCGTTATAAAATGTTATCAAATTTTAATATTTATTTCTGGCTCTTCCACCTTCCTATTTGGCTTTAAAAGAATATAAAGAATAAAGCACAATATTATTTAATATTATATACAATGAACTTTTTTCATCGAAATCGATATATTGATTTAATGCTATATATTACATAACTATGACAAGAATTTCAGCACTGGTAACATCGGCACCAGCAGGAGGGATATCTTATAAAAATATAGATTTGCAAGTAAACAATGAGGCAAAGGCTAAACTAAAACCTGTTTACACAGGCCTGTGTGGTACTGATCGAATGATGATTTCTGGCAATCTTCCATTCACATATAATCCAAAAGGGCAGGATTACATTGTAATAGGCCATGAAGCAGTATGCCAGGTACTGGACATTGAAGATAACAAATTTAATATAAAATCAGGAGACTACGTTGTTCCAGTGGTTCGCCGTCCGGGTTCATGCGTAAATTGCAGAATTGGGAGGCCCGATAACTGTTCGGATGCAGATCATGATGTCATTGAAGCGGGGGTTCGAGGGCTTAATGGGTTTAATTCAGAATATTTTTATGATTTTCCTCAAAACTTATTGAAAATCAACGATAAAACAAATATTCTTATCAACGTTCTAACAGAACCGACAAAGAACGTTATGAAGGCATTTGAAATTTTTGACAAAGTATCAGAAAGATCAATTTTTACTGGTTCTGATTCTACATACATGCAAAAAAATTGCGTCATAATCGGTACTGGGAGTGAAGCATTTTTATACGCATTTATGGCAAAAGAATATACTATGAATGTTTTCATGACCAACAGGCATTCAATGCCTGAGGATAAGATGAAAATTATCGATGGGATTAACGCATCATTTTTTAATTATAAAAACGAAACTATGCCAGATTACATTGATCTCCTTATTGATACAAGCGGCGATCCCGAAACAATCATGCGTTTTATCAGAAAGTTAAATTATAATGGCGTTTGCATACTGTTTGGAACCAATGGAGCTGCACCTGGAACAGATTATACAGGAATTGATATAAGTTATATTGTTGAACATAATATTGTGATTGCAGGGTCCGTTGATGGTTCAAAAAAACATTATCTTGATGCTATAAAATATCTGAATAAATGGAAATATATGCCTGGCAGTGCAGTAAAATACCTTATAACCGGAATATTTAGCCCTGATGAAACAGAAATATTCATGAAAAAACCAATAGAAGAAATTAAATCTGTAATAAAGTGGTAAAAATGATACTTGATGGTAAAATAATAGCAAATGAAAAAATGGAAAAATTAAGAGAAGAATTTGACAATATATCAGATAAATATAAAATCACGCCAGAATTAAAATTAGTACAGGTTGGAAACGATCCTGCAAGCACTATATACGCTAATTCCAAAATCAAAAGAGGCATAAAGTTGGGTATTACCGTTACACTGGAAAAATTTGTTGATATAACCCAGAATAAATTGATAAATTATATTATAGGGTATAATAATAAAAAAGAAATCAATGGCATTATGATTGAATCGCCATTGCCTACTGGCTTTAATTTTCAGGATGCAGTAAATAATATAAGTTTTTACAAGGATTCAGATGGAATGACATCATATAATCAGGGAAATTTATACACAAAAAATGAAATGATAGCGCCTGCTACAGCAAGAGCAGTTGTTGACATATTAGAATATTATAAAATTCCAGAAGGCAATGCATGTATTATAAACCGATCTGCAGTTGTAGGGCGTCCACTTGCCATGCTTCTCCTGAATCGTGATTATACTGTAACATTATGCCATAGTAAGACTGTTTGCATTAAGAAAATTGCCAGGGAAAATGATATCCTGATTGCTGCCGTTGGAAAAGCAAATTTTATTGATAGCAGCTATGTAACTGGGAAATCAACAGTAATAGATGTTGGAATAAACTATTCAGGTATTAAAATATACGGCGACGTAAATTTTGATTCTGTCTATAGAGTCGCAAAAAATATCAGTCCTGTACCAGGCGGAGTTGGAATAGTAACTGCAACAGACATATTTGAAAATTTTCTGAACGGACTTAAATATCAGTTAAATCACCATCTTACATAGTTTCATTTTATATAGAAACATTTATAGATGACCATATATTACTATTTTAATGTTTGATATTGAGATTTATCTGGATAAATATATTTATTCCAGATTTAAAAATAGCAATATTAAAACATTTGTATTGAATGGGTTTTATGACATTTCAGTAAATGATAATTTATATTTTAGCGTAAATATGCTATCCATAGAGGATAACAATTTGCATATATACAGAATGAGCACACGCATTTTTTCTATAGAATTACAAGAAATCACTCATTTCCTAATTAATTATCATTATAGAAAATTAAATTTCAAGATTATTCCACACTTTTAATGCCTGTTTCCTCTAAAAGTTTTGTATCTCTCATTTATATTTCTGCCGGTAGAGCTTTTAAAATTTTTATGGCTAATTATTTGCATTCCGGGTCTGATTTCTAAAAGCAATTTTCCTGCTATATCTGAGGCTATTGCCACACTTTCCAATACTGGAAACAGTGACCATTCATTTTCTCCATGTGCCAGTAGATTTCTTACATTTAATGAAAGCCTTAATGCAAGCCCAGTTGGCCTATCAACAAATTTTGTGGCCCAGGTCAGCAGAGAATTTTCAGATCCGGGAAATGGCTCTCCGTTGACATTTATGTCTGTTCTGCCAAGTCTATTTAACCTTATATATAGTTTTAGCTTTCTATAGTCATATCCTGTCAAAACAATATCCTTCATTCCGATCTTTGATATTGCTATTCTGTTTCCAAGCCATTTTGAATATGCACACCTCATTGCCATTTCAAGGAGAAGATAAAGGTCAAGCGTTGCGACCTCATTGAATTTTTCAAGTTTTATAAGTTCCTCTGTATCCAATCTTAATTTTTTCAGTTTCTGAGGTAATTCATACTTTTTATTATCCAGAGTGCTAAACATTAACGGTATATTAGCAAGGAAAAATCCAAGGGCATTTTCCTTATTGCATACAAAATCAGTTTTAAGTTCCATTCCATTAAAAATAATCTTTTTCCCGGAACAATCAAGTTTTTGCAATGCTGTATCGATCATCGTTTTATCATAATATTCAGGATATTGAAAAAAGTCAAAAACTTGATCTGATATGTATTGCAAATATTCATTATTCATAATTCTTTATGCTTTATTCTTATAAAAATAATATGAAAATATTCATTTTAAAGATATTATAAGGAGTTTAAAGGATACAGTAAAACTCTAATTTCCCTAAATAGATTTTCCCGGCATCTACCAATAAAACTCCCAGATCTTGTTTTATTGTAAATATCATCCTTTTAAGATCTGTAATTTAGATTTATATTTTAAATAAAAATTAAAGGAAAGCCAAATTTGGCAATGAATATCAAATGATTTTCTTTTATAAAGATTTGAGTACATATAACAGTTAAGAATTAATACCATGCAGAACCAGAATAATCTTATTCCAGCAAATGTGAAGAATACAGGAAGTGAACTGGTTAAATCTATATACCTGTATTATTTATACACAGTATATCACTGTGAAAAATATATTATTCTTGAACCCTCAAAATCAAAATCAAAGTTTATTTCACGGAGCCCCAGGTTTTTAAGTTTATCCTTATTTTCTTTGTCTATGATAAAAATCAAAAAGCCACCTCCACCGGCACCGATAAGATTACCGCCATATGCACCGTTGCTAAGGGCTTTGGAATAATAATCATCAATATTTTTATTAGAAATATTTTCATAAAGTGCTTTTTTGCAATTCCAGTTATTGTTCAGAAGCTCGCCGAGTCTCTTAATATCCATGTCATATAATGCATGATAAAAATCCAATGTATATTCTTTCATATTTGCATAATCATCCAGGTGCATGGATATTTCCTTTCTGATATTACCGTGCAGTTCTCCGGAATTATGGCCTATACCGGTATATAGCAATGCCATATTATCTTTTAAGGTCTCCAGTTTTTCATAATTAAGTGTTACTGGATTAACATATACAGAATCATTTTCATTGAATTTAAGCATATTTATGCCACCAAACGATGCCATATACTGGTCCTGGTATCCTCCCGGCTCCCTCAATATATTCCGTTCTATTTTTATTGCTTCTCTGGCCAATTGCTCTCTGCTTGCAAATTCCGATTTATATGCATGTAAAGCATTGAGAAGGCCTACAAGGAATGTCGAGCTTGATCCAAGTCCAGTACCGCCCGACGGTATATCTGAAACGCTAAGAATTTCTATACCTCCATCTATATTTAAAAGTTTCATAGCCTCTCTGACAGTAGGATGTTTTATCTGGTCTACTGTATCTACTATTTCTGTTGTGGAATATGAAACCCTTATTTTATAGTCAAATTTTTTATTCACAATAATGTAAATATATTTATTAATAGCAGCAGAAAGCAGTAAACCACCATAATTTCTAAAATATTCCGGGGTATCTGTACTTCCGCCAACAAGGCCGATTCTTAAAGGTGTTTTAGTTATAATCATAAAGGTTCAGTGATAATATTTATAAAAAATTATCTAAATATCAGTAATTATCCTCTATTTCGGCGCATATCATATGTATTGCAGTTATATGCATCTCCTGAATTATTGATGTTAAATTGCTGTCAGCTTTAAATAATTCTTTACATATGCCTGCCATGTTACCACCTGTTTTTCCGGTAAAGCCAAGCGTATAAGCACCTATTAAGTTTGCTTCCCCTATTGCCTTTATAACATTTTTTGAATTTCCTGATGTGCTAATTCCAACTACATAGTCTTCTTTTTTGCAGAGAGCCTGTATCTGCCTTGAAAATACATCCTCATATGAATAATCATTTCCAATTGCTGTCAGGGCCGATGTATTTGTTGTAAGTGCCAGTGCAGGAAGGGCAATTCTTTCTTTCATAAAATGGCCAGTGAGTTCTGCAACAAAATGCTGGGCATCGGCTGCGGATCCGCCATTTCCAAAAACAATTAATTTTCCACTATTTTTAAATGACTTTACTATCTGTTTAGCTATATTTTTAATTTGCAAAACATCAATATTTTTCCGTGCAGCTATTCCCTGATTTTTATAATCTTCCAGATCCATGATCAAGAAATTACAGAGCATAAATAAACATATTGGTTATAGAAAATAATGCTAAAATAAATTATGCCAGCCCAATCTACAATTTCGGCCTTTGAACAAATTTTTGGATATACACACTATTTTCTGTAGAAAAAACTTAATTGTATGAAGCAATAACTATTGTAATGTCTTATATAATGTTCCCAAAAAACATTCAGATTAAGGATCATAACGTATATATAGACAGAGAGACAGTAAGGAATGAAGAATCGTTTGCACTTCTGGTACCAGAAAATAAATCGGATATGATAATACACTATTTGAAAAGTCACAGGGGTTTCTCGAATGCAAATCCAAGTTTTGACCACGGTGAAGATTACGGCATTTCTAAAATCATAAAGCCACCATGGGAGCTTCATATTCGACTATATGTCGATTCATACTTTTATGGATATTCTAAAATGCTGGCACATATTGAAATCGCAAGAAAATATCTGCAGCATTTAAATTTTAAATATGTACAGCCAGTCATATACGAACCATTCAGATATTATAAATCTGTATTTGATGAATTTATGCTTGCATACAGCTCCAGATTCATGGTTGAAAGTATAGTCGATAATTACTGGTTTCGCCTTATAAACCCGGAATCATTAATTCCATGGTCTCCTGTAGCGCTTGCCAAAACATCAATTAATATTATTTCGGACAAACTTAAAAAATATTTT
The DNA here is from genome assembly GCF_037442045.1 of Ferroplasma sp. Lineage (GTDB taxonomy): Archaea > Thermoplasmatota > Thermoplasmata > Thermoplasmatales > Thermoplasmataceae > Ferroplasma. Next base: position 17,519 of record NZ_JBBIRC010000007.1, read on the forward strand.
GGAAATTCGGAAGACCAATCTGAATAATTTATATAATTTTCACGGCAGTGTTAAATCTTGTTCTGAATTAACAAATATATTTATGGCTCAAATTCTTATCATAGATAATCAGGAATAATAATGAAACCAATCAATTAAAAAATATCTGAATCCAGCATAAAACACATTTTAATTTACCTCAAATTATACTGCTGGTAAAATTTAGCACACGTTTATATATACATATTTTATATGGAATATCAATATGCCTGATTATGCCTGCCATTCCGCTCCCAAAACCTTTTTATTCAAATTAAAGCAACAAATATGGAGGCTGAAACTTGAATCTTAAATTATCATCACTTCCATATTTCCAGCGCTGGTTTATTGTAGGTTCTCTGATTGGCGTTGTTGCAGGCATGGGATCACTTGCATTTTATTTTGCCATCAGGCTCTTTGAAACTATTTTCTTTACTTATATTGTTGGAATGACTATACCACACCCTCTGGGTGAAGGGGGATCCCTTGTTTATCATTTTTATGCAATGCGTTATTATCTAATTCCTGTTGTGGTCGCCACTGGTGGCTTGATTACCGGTTTAATAGTTTATACATTTGATCCATCATCTGAAGGGCATGGAACCGATGCTGCTATAAGGTCTTTTCATTATAATCATGGGAAAATAAAAAGAAGAACGCCTTTAGTAAAAACTATTGCCTCAGCAATTACTATAGGTTCCGGGGGCAGTGCAGGCAGAGAAGGCCCAACCGCTTTAATAGCTGCGGGAATTGGATCATTTCTTGCCGATATTCTTGGGTTAAGCCCTAAAGACAGAAGAATTGCTGTGGCGGTTGGAATAGGGGCAGGAATAGGAACAATATTTAAAGCACCAATTGGGGGTTCTGTACTTGGAGCCGAAATACTGTACAGAAGAGATTTTGAATCTGAAGTTATCTTTCCATCACTTGTTGCGTCTTCAATAGGTTATTCAATTTTTGCATCTGTTGTTGGTTTTGAGCCCATATTCGGTTATTATCTAGCATCGTTCAATGTATTTAGACTACCATTTTACGCTGTACTTGGTCTTGTCGCAGGATTATTTTCAATACTGTATGTACGGACATTTTATGGCATCAGAGCCATGTTTACAAAATTTCACATACCAAAGCATTTCAAACCTATGATTGGTGGAGCCGTTGTAGGCATCATTGCACTTCTATTTCCAGAAATACTCGGAACCGGTTATGGCTGGGTCGAACTGCTGGAATATGGGAAATTCAATGAGCTCATAACCTTTGGAATACCGGTACTTATTATTCTTCTTCTCCTTCCATTTGTAAAAATAATCGCCACATCATTTACAGTTTCATCCGGCGGAAGCGGTGGTGTATTTGCACCAGGCATATTCATAGGGGCATCATTAGGTGCTCTTTTCGGCGTTCTATTTCATATGATATCTCCTTCCATAGTTCCTGTGGTAGCTCCTTTTGTGATAATAGGCATGTTATCGTTTTTTGGTGCAGCGGGGAAGGTCCCTCTGGCCGTTATACTTATGGTGGTTGAAATGACAGGCAGCCTGCAGCTGCTTCCTGGAGCCATGCTGGCTGTATCAATTGCATATATAACATCAGGAACAAAATATTCTATATACGAATTCCAGGTTGAGCAGCGGCGCGATTCACCGGCAAATATGGGAGAATACCATACTCCTATGTTGATGGAAATGAAAGTATCATCGCTGAAATTAATCACTGACGTAAATGCCGACCTTTATTATACAATATACCGTGCAGATAACATAATGAAGGATAATGATCTGCTATCGCTGCCTGTAGTTTACCATGAAAAACTTATGGGTGCTATTTATCTTTATGATATTGTTAATAGGCCTTATGGCTATGTTAAGGATTATTATAAGCCAGGCATTTCTTACATTAAACCTGATAATAGTGCAGAGAATGCATGGGAATTGATGATGAAAAATAGAACAAAATGGTGTGCTGTTGTTGACAATGGGAAGTTTCTTGGCATAATTACACTTGAATCAATTCTTGATAAATATGAAGATAATGTTAAAACAATGAATTTAGAGGATCAAAATTAAAAAACAATTATCAAGCAGTTTCAAATAAAATATAAATAATATGATTGAGATAACGAATATATGACTTTAAAAATGCCAAAGCTCAGAAGAATATTTCTCATATCATTTCTAGTAGAACTTATAGGCTTTGCTGTAATATCCTCATTGCCGATACATGACCTGGCGCTTTATAGGTCTTTTAAATCCACTGACAGTGCCATAGTTTCACAGCCATTCTTCCCCATGTGGCTTAGCATATTTCCGCACAATCTCGAAATTGCATCAATAGAATTCATACCTGTAGTAGGAATTTTAATGTTTGGTTTTTCAATAGGGGCAACTGCCAGCGTAATAGCAATAGAGGGAACAGCCACTAATATTAATGGATTTGCAATATTCGCAAGCCTGATGCTGCTTCCCCATTCCTGGCTGGAATTGCCTGCATATGCTGTCGCAGCCAGCACAAGCATATATATACTTTATTATTTGATAACTAAAAAATTAAAAGCAAATTATATGAAAATTGTATATATGTATTTGTTTGTTGTCATTGAACTTGCATTTGCAGGTGCAATAGAAACTTCTGAAATACTCCTCGAAGAATCTCCACATCCATTCTATGCATTTTATATGTGGATTCCGGCAATACCAATTATAATATTTCTTATATGGCTGTACAGGCACCTTGATGCAAATGAATATAAACCCAAAAAGGAGAAAGAATATGATGAATACGATTTCAACCAGTTTTAAATATATAAACAGTATTACTATTTATTGAAAATAGGATATTTTGGTGACCCGGGAGCATACAGCAATATTGCAGCAACTCATATGGCTCAAGGAGAATTTGTTCCATTAGATTCTGTAAGGTCGGTTTTTAATTCTTTACAAAGCGGAGACATTGGCCTTGGAGTGGTACCAATTGAAAATTCTATAGAGGGTGCAGTAAATCAGACATACGATTTCCTTTTTAAAATGGATGCATATATAATTAAGGAATACTATCTCAGAATAAATCATTGCCTTATTGGTTTTCCAGATGCATCACTGAAAGAAATCAAATATGTGCATTCTCACCCTCAGGCTCTTGCCCAGTGTTCAGATTATTTATACTCTCACGGGATGAAGCCTGTAAGTGAATATGATACAGCCGGAAGTGTAAAAATAATAAAGGAACAAGAAACTAAAAACCATGCAGCCATAGCCAGTGAAATAGCTGCCAAATTAAATCAAATGGAAATACTTGAAAGGGACATAGAAAATAATAAATATAATTATACAAGATTCTTTTTACTATCTAGAGAACCCTCAAAGCTCGAATTGCCATCCAAAACATCACTTGTCTTTTCAACGGAAAACAAACCCGGTTCTTTATTTAAGATTTTAAAAATATTTGATCAATATAAAATAAATATGACAAAGATAGAATCGAGGCCTGTTCAGTATAACCCTTTTACCTATTTATTTTTCATAGATATAGAAAATAATGAGAATTCTGAAATTGCCATAAAAGAAATAGAAGGAATTACTTCTCCATTTAAAGTACTGGGAAACTATAAGATTGCATCAATAACAAAGAATTAATTTTATTAAAATTTTTTATATTATTTACAGTGGTTTCTACTATTTTGTAGAAAATTAAAACATTATTAATTAAGTCTATTCTTACTATGCCCCTTCCGCAAATGTTACTGCGTAAAGATTTATTTATAATGTAAACATATTATCTTATGTTAGCATTTGAAGACTCTTTTGATGTAGAAACAACACCAGAAAAAGCGTACAGCTATATTGTCAATCAGGAAACTATGGTAAAGCTTGTACCTGATCTTTTGAAATACGAAAAAGTCAATGATGACGAAATGAAAATCACTGCAAAAGCTGGCGTTTCTTTTATTAAGGGAAAATTTGATCTAGTTCTCGATATTAAAGATAAAACAGAAAATAAACATATAACATTAATCGGCCAGGGAAATGGTTCCGGAGCTTCCGTTGATTTTACTGTAAATTTTGACTTTTCATTCAGCAATAGCGAAACCATAGTTAACTGGAAAGCCGAAATTAACATAGTTGGAACAGCGGCAAGCATGGGTGCAAGGATGATAAAAAGTGCATCACAGAAATACATCATAAAACTTGTGGGAAATTATAAAAAAGCACTTGAAGATGAACAGGAAACTGAGGTGAAATAATATGCCTATAAATATCAACGATTATAAAGCTTCTGGGACAAATAAAATAAGGCAAACTATTGTGGATTTCCTTGAAAAGAATCGGGAAAATGCGTATACTTTAAAGGAGCTCAAAGAAAATATTGCAAAGGACCATGATGACTGGATGATTCATATGGAATTAACTTCCCTAATCTGGTCGGATATTGTAGAATACAGGGATATATACGACAGTAAAGGCAGGCTGGTCCGTTATTTCAAAATTAATGAAAAAAAGGAAAATTAATATTTTATGAATAATAAACAAATTTAAATCTTTATCTATATTTACGTTATATGATCTATGAATTTGAGGGGAGAGTTCCCGCAATAAGCAAAAGCGCATATGTTTTTGAAAGTGCTACAATCATAGGAAATGTTCACATAGGTGATAATGTGTGGATTGGACCCGGTGCAGTTCTAAGAGGAGACTATGGAGAAATATCCGTGGGTTCTTATTCAGCTATTGAAGACAACTGTGTTATACATGCAAGGCCCGGTGAGAAAACGTCAATTGGTGAACATGTTACAGTCGGCCATCTTTCTGTAATTCATACAGGAACGATAAAGGATTATGCAGTTATAGGAATGAATTCAACAGTTTCGGATTTCGCCACTGTTGGTAAGTGGGCTGCCATTGGAGAGGGTGCAGTTGTTAAAAATGGTTCTGTTATACCGGACAAGGGAATAGCAGTAGGAGTACCTGCCAAGGTTATTGGAGAAGTTTCAATAGAATATATCAATGTCTGGACAAAGTATAAGGAAAACTATAACACATTTTGCAAAAGATATCTGGAAAATTTAAAGCCACTAAAAAATTAATAATAATTGTACGAATATGTCCATTCAATTAAATTTTGAAACTACTTCTTCAATCTTTTTGTAATCCGGCTCCTTTCCTGGATCTTCGCTGATCCACTTATATGCAACTTTCCCATCTTTTCCTATGACAAAAACGGATCTCTTTGATGCTGTCAATTTATTTATATTAAGGAAATTTTTATACAAAACACCATATTTTTCTGAAATTTCACGATTTCCATCACTTAGAAGTTCAAACTGCAGATTATTCTTTGCGGCAAATTCCTTAAGTGAAAACGGTGCATCAACACTGATGCCTACGACTTTAGCATTTAAGCTGTTAAAATTGGCCATCGAATCCCTGAATGTGCACATCTCTTTTGTGCATACTGATGTAAATGCTCCGGGGAAGAAGGCAAGTACTGTAACATTACCTTTATAATCAGACAATTTCTTGCTTTTTAACTCTGTATTCAAAGCCTCAAAATCAGGGGCCATATCGCCTTCGTTTACCATGTTTATCATAATTGCATTGGAAATTAATATAAAAACATGATGTGGCAGAATTTATAAAATTTAGTTTAATTATTCCATCACTTAATAGAATTTATTTTCCATTTTAAAAATCCATTGAGCTGTAAGCCATTTAATTACTCCACCAACACCATATCAAAATTTTTGGCAGCATTGTTACTTTTCAAGGGCATACCAATGCATCAATACGTTATATATGCCTGCAATAATAATATTTGTGCATATTATTTATTAAAGAAAGTTCTGCTGCTCTCTGAAATATTATTCCACGAATCCATATACATTTTTATATCCATTTCTGTTTTTGAATCGCTTCCCATTTTTTTGATAATATCATATGGAACAGAAATAGCTCCAGCTCCCATCTTCCCGGCCTTTGTTATATGTTCCGCATTTATAATATTTGTAATAAGGAGTTTAGAATCGAATTTGCTATTCTTGAATGTTTCATTTACTTTACAGGCAAGATCCATTCCATTTATATCTGTACCATCGATGTTGCCAGTTCCTATTGAAACGTATTCAGCATAATTCTGTGCAGCCATTATTGCCTGCATTGCATTATATACATTCGATGCTGAACATTTTATCTTTTTATCATACAGTTTCAACATTGCTTTCATTCCAATCGGAGTTGCAGGTATTTTTACGATAACATTCATTCCCAGTGAATGAATTTTCAAAGCCTGGGAGATTACAGTATCGTAATCCGGTGAAACGACCTGTATATGAACTTCACCATTAACTGCTTTAATAATTTCTGCAATAACATTCTCGGTGGTCGATCCTTTCAATACCTCTTTGGCAATTGAAGCAGGGGTTGTCGTAACGCCATCAATAAAGCCATAATCAGATATCTCTTTTATCTCATTTATATCTGCACTGTCCAGAAAAAATTTCATATTGATCACATTATAATTATTTCAGTATATATAATAATATTGTATTAATTCATAGAAAATAGTTCCGTTTAAAATATATATAAAAGAATATATATTAGAAATAATTATTAACGCAATACGAATAAGCTTTTATGAGCATTGAAAAAATAAAAGATGTTAAACTTATTGCAGAAAATAATATTAAAGATATGTATGACGATACTATAACAAATTTTACAGTTAACAGCATAGTTAACAACAGTGACAGGTATGATGTATCAACTGAGTTTGATTATATTGGTTATCATTATACAGTGTATTTGAGTATTGATACTGATGGAAATATAACAAAATTTAGCCAGATAGCAAAAACGAAGATAGAATAGTTAATTATAAACTATTCAATAAAGCCTCAGGATATTGATGAACATGAATGTGATAGATAACGCGTGGAAAATTCCACTGTCAACGGGTGGGATATACAGAATTGTTATAAATGAAGATAGTCTGGAACTGTATAGAATTTTCTCAGGCAAATATATACAGAATAAACTTCAGCTCAGAAAGGATATAGATTACATCGATTCACTTATCGTACCTGGAGCTACTGATCCTGTTGAGCCCGCAGACTTATATTCAAAAATAAAACATACAGTGGAAATAATAACCGATAACTATGAAAAAGATTTAGCTGAAAAAACTAAAACAATAAATGAAAACAAAGATCCTGATGATTACGAGAAACTAAGATTTTCAGATATAACCAGGATAAAATTTCAGGAAGGCAAAGAGAAATTTCCAGAGTTAACCCTTAATAATCAAAAATTTATTCTGCCATCAAGGAACTTTATTGAACTTAATAGCAGTGATAAGAAAAAATACGCAGAATACAATTCATTTGTTCAGGAAATAAAAAACAAAATTGACTTGAAGTAATCAGCATACTCCAGAATCTATAATTGCTTTATTTATTATGCCAGCAAACTCTTCAGGTTTATTTATGAATGGTGTATGCCCGGTCCCTTTTACTAGAATTAGCTGGCTTTGAGGTATTTTATCATTAATTATATGAGCATATGATACCGGTATTGTATTATCGTTCTCGCCCCATATTATTGTTGTCGGGCACTTTATTTTCAGGAATTCACCATCATTTATTTTTTCCTCTGGCCTCTTATTGTTTTCCATAATTTTTACAAGCGCATCTCTATTTTTATAATTTCTAACCTTCAATATAGAATTTATTATTTCATTCATTTCTTCAATGCTCCCTTCACTTATAGCAGGTGAAATCCCCGCACTGTCAATTAGGAACAGCATATCCGGCTCTATCATTCCTGATGCAAGTTTTAATGAGATCCAGCCCCCATAAGAATTTCCTGCAATGGAAAATTTTTTCAGGCCAAGTTCATTAATAATATCCATTATTGACTCAGCCTGCTGTTCTATAGTGTATACTATTTCCGGTTTATCAGAATGGCCATGCCCAAGAAGGTCTATAAATATTGGGCGAATACACCGATCCATGTAAGGTTCAGATTTTAACCATGTATTTCCGGTTCCGCCAAATCCATGCAAAAAAATTAAAGGATATCCACCGTTTCCATCAAGGTACGATATTTTTCCATATCTGGTTAGTCCATACTTCCTCTCCATATCTATTCCCTTGACCTTGCAGCAATTTTCATTGCCTCATCTATATTTTCAAGTTCCATTGCAATATCTGATACAGAATCATAAAGATATCCCACGGATTCCTTAAATTCCTTTTTATCCTTCTTTGTTTTTAAAGTATTCATTATGGAATCAATTTTATCAAGCCCACTTTTGCCAAGTTCAAATGCTGCATTAATATCACTATCCCTAAGTATATTTAATTTTCCATACAGTGCTTCGAAATAGTTTTCCCAGTCCTCAGTTTTTTCTGATAATTCCAGGACATTATCATATATTTTCATTGCTTCCGGCTGTTTTGATTTTAAGCTTGAAAGAGCTTCGGCTCTGGCATTATTTGTCAATGCAAAGAGCTGCGCATCTTTTATGCTGTCGGCTCTTGCAATTGCATCTTCAAAGTATGATAAGGCATCATCCCTTTTTCCGCTATCCAGATATATGTAACCTATATTCAGCATGTCCATTATTTCCAGGTCAGTATTTTCAAGTTTCCTGTGTATTTCAAGAGATATGTTAGCATATTTAAGTGGGTCTTCAATATTCTTGTGGTCAAGGGAAAAATAACACTGAGAAAGCTTGTAGGCAATTTCAGCTTTATCATCTTCAACTGTAATTATATCATAAGCTTTAACAAATTCCCTTATTGCATCCATAAATTTTTCCTTTTTTACAAACGAATCTCCATTTTTTATAAATTCTTCATAATCTTCCATGTTTATTCACCCGTGAATTTTTTAACCAGTTCGAGAGCATAAGTATAGCTGATGCTCTGTTTAGAAATCATTTCGGAAGCCACCGTATCTATAAGTTTACCACTGGCACCTGCTGCAATAGCTATATTCCTGGCATGCAACTTCATATGCCCTTGCTGTATCCCTTCTGCTGCCAGAGCCCTTAATGCAGCAAAATTCTGCGCAAGGCCTACACACGCAAGAATATTTGAAAATTCGCTTGAATTATCTATACCCATTATTTTCATTGCCAGCATTGCTTTTTTTGATGTTTTCGTTGCTCCGCCAACAGTTCCAACAGCTACAGGAACCTTAATTGAACCAATTAGATTTCCCTCTTTATCTTTCTGGTAATCCGTTAATGGTTTATATCCACCAATGGACGCATAGGCATGAGAGTTTGCTTCCTGTGCCCTGAAATCATTCATCGTTGCAAGGAGAACAGCGTCAATTCCATTCATAATTCCCTTATTATGGGTAGTGGCACGATATATATCATTCTTTGCAAATTCACTGGCCCTTACAATTCTGTCAACAGTTTCGGGCCCAAGCATTTTGCCATCAAATTTTGCATATGCATATGTGATTCTTTCAGTGGTTAAATTACTCATAATCCTCAAATTGGCTCTGGAATCTGTTAATTCCTCAATATACCCAGAAACATATTCAAGCATTGTGTTTATTATATTTGCACCCATGGCATCGGCAACATCAATTATTATATTGATTATCAATTCATTATTTACAAAGTGTATTTCTATAGATTTTGCTCCCTTCTCCATGCTGGACAGTGTTTTTGATCTCGTATTTGCCATTTCAAGTATTTTCTCTTTATTTTGCATAATTTTTATTATTGCTTTATTCGGATCTGGAACGTCGTAAAGCTCAATTTCTCCACGCATAAACGAACCTGTGCTGTAAGCTATAAAGCCATCTGGCCGTGCATATCTTGCGCCGTTTGAGCATGCAGCGATAACCGATGGTTCTTCAATGCTCATCGGTATCATATACTCCTTTCCATTAACTCTAAAGTTGGTAGCGATGCCAACGGGGTAATCCATGATAGTGTATACATTTTCTATCATATTGCTTGCTGTATCCAGATCCATCCTGTAATCCATAACTTTCATATCCTCTACTGATAAGTTTGAAAATTCCCTTATTATCTCTCTTCTTTCTTCAACACTCATTTTGTGAAAGTTATGTATTATTGAATCCATACCATGTAATTATTAATAGATTATTAATTTTTATTGTAATTTAAAAATTTATTTTTTAAAAAAATGATTTAACTTATGTAGATATACATAATATAATGACCAAAAAAAATTACAAAAAGTATTTAAGTACGTTTGATGGACAGTCAATACTTGATTATCTAGGAAATAATGTAATAATAAACGAAAATTATGAATCTGTTGCACTTGAAATAATGGAAACAACAGTAAATAAAATAAAAACTAATTTTTCCTGTAAAATAAAGGAAAGTGCAATAAACGCTTTGAAACAGGCATACCATGCAGCAAAGAACGGCATGGCAAGTGCTGCATTTGAAAATACAAGATTCTTTCTGGAAAGAATTGCGCTCATAAAAATAATTTCATTGATGAAAATGGAGAATAATCCATATGAGCTTGCCCTTGAGCTTATTGAATGGCATAAACTGGTGGATAAAAAATTCATAATATACGGATTGCAGCAATTTACAGGAAGAATATGGCATTATACAGAGAAGAAAACTATACCTGAAGGAATATTAATTTTTCTCAGTGGTGTGCCACTGTGTGGGAACCATTCAAAAGCGTACGCAAAATATTCAAGGACAATAAATGAAATAGAGTCTGAAACAGGATTGAATATAAAAGAACAGTGTGCCAAATGTGGAAAAGAAGCTGTAAGATTTACAATTTCATTGCCCAAGGCTGGTGCTATACTTGGCCTGCTCGGCTTTTATACCGGGCGAGAAATTTCTGACCTTGGAAAATATTATGCAGATTACTCAAGAGTTCTTCATCCATATGGATTTTACAGTTATCCCTCAAATTATCTTATAAATTTATGGAGCATAGATTTTATCCGCCTTGCATTAAAGCTGGATAAAATAATATTTTAAACATTCTGACCGTCAAAATAAGTATGCCTTTTAGTAGCTTTTCCCTTTGAAAATGTATATACATCAACAAATGTTGTGTGAGATTTTTTTCCATCCTTTAAAATGCCATTGAATTCCCCTTCAACAATCACATATGGATCTTTTACCACGATATTAGATAATGTATGGTGCCCTTCCTTTATAACTCTGTTGCTTTTGTAAAATTCCTGAAATTTCTCCATACCAACAAGTGGTTCATAGCCAGGGCGCTTATAAACTATATCATCAGCAAACACAGAAAACAGTGTTTCAAGATCTCCCGCATCAACAGCAGCATAATACTTTTTTACCAGTTCTTCAAGATTTACCATTATCTAATATTCATTTAACTTATAAATTTTTTTCCCGGAAATATTCCAGTGTATATGTAACAGTGTACTTCATGCAATTATGGTTTAGCATTAATGCATTAGTTATAACTAAAATATACAATATACAAAAAACTTAATGATACTGTTAATAATCACTGTCATAATGTTAAAAAACAGAAGCATTATTTCAATTTCTGATTTAAGCGATGAGGAGATTAATGAGATTTTTTCGCAGGCAGATAAAATGCTTGAAAATCTGGAAACTGGACGGAAAATGAATATTATGTCATCCAAAATACTTGCAACACTTTTTTTCGAGCCAAGCACAAGGACAAGGCTTTCATTTGAATCTTCCATGGAAAGGTTGGGTGGTTCGGTAATAAGCATGGCCGATTCAAAAACATCCTCAGCATCAAAGGGAGAAACACTGGCCGATACAATAAGAATTGTGGAATCATATTCTGATATTATAGTAATCAGGCATCCTCTGGAAGGAGCAGCTCTCCTGGCATCAAGATTCTCATCAAAGCCAGTAATAAATGCAGGAGACGGCTCGGGCGAGCATCCAACTCAAACTTTGATAGACCTTTATACGATTAAAAAAGAATTGGGAGAAATAAACGGAAAAACTATAACTATAGTAGGGGACCTTAAGTATGGAAGGACGGTGCATTCCCTTCTTTCAGCACTTTCAAGATATAACGTTAAAGTCAATCTTGTTTCTCCAGAAAATCTCTCGTTGCCAAGGCATGTGTACAGTGAAGTAAAGGGGAAACTTGATCTCAATACAACAACTGACATTACAAAATATCTTTCTGATACCGATATCCTTTATGTTACAAGAATACAGAAAGAAAGATTTACTGATAAGAATGAATATGCAAAGCTTATTGGTTCATACAGAATAAGTTTAAATGACGTTGAGAAGCTAAAATCAGGAGCAATTATTTTGCATCCACTTCCAAGAGTAGATGAAATATCACCGGAAGTTGACAATACAAAGACGGCAAAATACTTTAAGCAGGCTTATTACGGAGTCCCTATTAGAATGGCCCTTATATCAATGATAGCAGGTGATTAAAATGGATACAACATTGAAAATTTCAAAAATAAAGGATGGAACAGTTATAGACCATATACCAAGTGGAAAGGCACTGAAAGTTCTGGCTATTCTCGGCATAGATAATTCAAATTCAATAAGCATTGGCATACATGTTATGAGTGGAAAACTGAAATTTAAGGATGTAATAAAAATAGAAAATAAGTACCTTGAAAAGCTCGAACTGGACAAAATTGCACTGATAGCTCATGAGGCCACAATCAGCATAATCAAAAACTATGAAATAATAGAGAAATTTACTCTCGATATGCCTGACAAATTTAAAGGAATTGTTAAATGCGCAAATCAGAACTGCATCACAAATTCAGGCGAGCCCATTAAATCTGAATTCAAAACAGTGAGCGTAGAGCCACTGACAATTAAATGCATATATTGCAGGAAAGAAATGGAAGGGGAAGAAATAATAAACAATATATAAAATTCAAAAAATCTTTTTATATGTCAATAATCAGGTAGCCTCCAGAGTTTTTCCATATTTTTTTCTTTTTAAGATTGTTTAATTCAATATTTTCAAGGCCATAGACAAAAGTTTCATATTCTCCACCTTCCCCTGCAATGTTTATCCCATTTATCAGGTTCAAAGCCTTTAAATGTTTTAAATAATTTTCATCAATTGTGGCTCCAAGGTCTTCTTCTGTAAATCCTTCGGCCGAAACAGAAACAATCATTGCCTTTATATTTCTAAGTAGAAGCTGATTTATTACGCATTCCTGTTTTTTTCTCCACAGTGGTGAATATACTATTGTATCTGTGCTGTAGCATATTTTTTCTATTCTGGTTTTCTGATAATCAGAGGCTATAGCTCCCGTAACTATTGCGTCAATGCCGTTTCTGCATAGATTCGATAAATAGAGTTTGTAATCATTTTCATTTATATACTTTATACCAAAGCCAAGAAGTGAAGCTGCGTATTCGGATATTTTTGAATTCGGATAATGAAACATCATAGAATACTCCTCCGGAACAACTGTAATTCCGTATAACATTTCATATCCCTGCTCCATTGCTATCATGGCCGATAAAAACGAATCCTTCCCACCTGAAAATAGTGCAACAGCTTTCATTTTATTCAATGGTCAAGGGTTACTCTGACATTAAGCTCATTTCCATCCTGAAGATGCAGATCTCTACGGAGAAATTTGTCCGAAATTATTTCAACTATATCTGTATAGCTGCTTCTTTCTGGGAATATAAGCCACGCATTTGTTCCATCTATTCTGCCCGAGAAACATTTCACACCGCCAAATGTCCTTTCCTTATCTTTAAAGCCTTCTATATGAATTCCTTCTGCACTTCTTATTCTCCTAAGTATATTTTCATATTCCGGTAATACTTTTATATTCAACGTGCCTGGATATGGAGAAATTCCAAGTTTGTTTAAAAACTGATCCATATAGCCTTTCTGCGAAATGTAATATTTCCCTTCCCCAAGGCCACTTTTTATCTCACCTTTCAGGTTAAATTCCTGGCGCATTTCAAGTATTGAGTTTAACTGATTTAATTCCGAATATAATAAATCAAGTGCAGGTTCAAGCAGAATAACCTTCTGCTTTCGGTTCTGCAACGTTCTCTCTATATATTTTTTATCTGAAAGTTCTATTATAAATCTAGATGCTGTTTGCTGGCTTACATTTAACGCTTTAGCAAGCTCTCCGGATGAAATATAAACTGTATTTCCAGACCCTGCCATTTTTTTAATGATCTTTACAGTATTGTATAAGTTATAGTCCATGAACAGTATATCTATATTATATAAATAATATTTTTAAAATAAGCATAAAATCAATAAAATTTGAGGCCGTGCCTGCCAGTTATAGTAACACATGATACGCCTTTATTCTTTAATATTTTCAGGAATTTTCTATCATTAGTAAGAACCCCTGCATTAAGGGCTCTGGCCGTCATCATTATACAAAAATCCCCTTCACCTCTGGAATCCACATGATCAAATCTTTCACTGTATTGAAGTGCTGCTTTTGCATACCATTTTGTCTTTCCAAGCCCTTTGAGTTCTACGGTAACGCAATCGGGCACCGCTGGTTTTACTCCTGGTAAAATATACTTTATTTCTTCTTCCAGGTTTATTCTGTTTTGTATTGCATATATTAAAGAATTGGTATCAAGAAGAATGATTTCCATTATTTTACTACTTCTCCAATGGCAATGTTTTTTCTTATTTTCTTAACGAGAATTTTTACATGTTCTCCTCTCTTTGTTCCAGGAATATATATTGTATAATCTCCAAAAAATGCATGCCCCTCGCCTGACCTGCCCAACTCATTTATGACAACATCATAAGTCTTGCCCTCAGTCAGCTCATCTTCATTTTCTTTAATTTCCCTTGAGGCCTTTATAGGATGTTCTGCACCGCATGCCTTGCACACAAGAAGGTATGTACGTCCTACTTTTTCAATTGTTGTGTCTGGCGATGAGCACTCATAGCAGAGTACATATGTAGCCATATATGCATTGATCTTATCCTTTATTTCTTCTTCTTTAAGTTTTCTGTTTATAATCAAGCGCCTACCTGAAATAGTGGCTCCAATTCCAAATTCCTTTGTAAGATATTTAACAAGGTCTTCTGGATTTCTGTTAAGCATATCTGTAATATCAATAAAATTCCGAATAATTGTTGCCTTTCCTTCGTAAATTATTTCCGGCTCTGGCACTTTTAATCTTTCTTCAGTTCTGTTTTTAGACGATAGAACTCCAGACGCATCATCAAGCAATTTATTATAATCAAATTCCATGTTATAGGATTCCAAACTTGTTAATTAATATTGTTTTATTATTATTTATTAAAATTAAATGTACATAATAAAAATATGAAATTTATTAAGAATTTCAAATAATAAAAAATTCTATAAAAGCCGTGTTTTAATATAAAATAAATTATGTACATTATTTGATTTATAATATTAAAACGTACAAATTGTATAAAATGTATGTACAATACATAAATTTAAATACTTCTATCTGTTAACTTTAATAATGAATGAAAAGAACGGGAAACTTACAATACGCATTTCCGATGATGAACTTGATGAAATAGATTCTTTTCTTTCATCCAATAACACTTATGCCAGCAGATCTGAATTTATCAGAATGGCCGTACTGGAATATATTTCTATTAAGAGAGTGGGCATAATAACTAAAAACAATAGCATACATCCAGATCCATTAATAGAAAAGGCGATCAGTAAAATGGTTGCAGCTGGATATTATAAAAGCATTGACAGTGCATATGAAGATATTATAAAAGAGGCATGGAATCATAATATAGTTTCAGAAATGTTGAAAAGTGAAGATAGTGAGTATAGCAAAATAGAAAAAATACTGGGAGGAGAAAAAGAATATGATAAACTATGATGAACTTGAAGGAATGATGGCCAATGTGGATTTTAAGTATTTTACATTCATATCCGACAATCGTGAAATATTTAAAGGTTTAAGCAGCAAGATGAAGGAAACAAGTAACTTTTTTGCAATGCAAAAGCTTGTAAATAAAATATCTGTTGATGAATATACAAACAGATCTTTGCAGAAAGTTGAACAGGATGGAAACGTTGTAATAGAAAGAGAAATTGAAACGCCAAAATACAAATTTATTAGAAACGGCATATTTAATTCAATAGATCAGGCCATGCCGCTTCTGACTGATGGCTCCATCATATCAGTGCTGATTGATTCATCAAATACATTCTCGTCTTTATGCAATGACCTTTCTTCCAAAGGAATTCTTTTCCTGCATGTAAAATACAGCAATGGAAAATTTCATATTAATGGTAGAGACTTCATTTCATTCAGTAAGTTTAGAAAATTCCTTATGGAAAATTATTATCCTTAATTTTCCCATTAATAACTGATACATATATTTCCTCCAGATTATCAAATTTCTCAACATAATCTATTTTAAGCCCACTTTTTATTAAGCCACTGATTATATCACTGTTGCTTATTGCTGGCTCTTTTTCTATTATAATTGTATTTCCATCCCTGGAATAATTTTTTATACCTTCTCCTGTAATCTCCATATTATTTTCTGCTGTAATTTTTATAAGGCTCTTCTCTGGATATACAACAGAATCATATTCTATTTTCCCACTGTTTATTATTATTGTCCTATCGCACAATTCGCGTGCTTCCGAAATAAGATGTGTGCTGAGTAGCACAAGATGGTCTCTTGATAGCCCTTTTATAATATTCCTTATATCGACCATTCCCTTCGGGTCAAGCCCAAAAGTTGGTTCATCAAGAATTATTATTTCTGGGTTTCCAAGCATTGCAACTGAAAGCGCAAGTCTTTGCTTCATGCCGCGGGAATAGTCACCGGTTTTCCTTTCCATAAATTTATTTAATTCTGTTAATTCACCGAGGCGCTTTATATCATCCCTGAAGTCATTCCTGCTCATCCCCTTGATTTTTGAGGTGAATTCCATTATCTCATATCCTGTCAGATAACTGTAAAATTCCGGCTGTTCAATAAGTGCACCAACAGATGCCAGTGCCTTCTCCGGATATATAGCAACGTTTACACCATTGAGTTCTACTTTCCCTTTTGAAGGCTTTATTATGTTGGTAGCAAGTTTTAGTATTGTGGTTTTGCCTGCACCGTTTGGGCCAAGCAAGCCAGTGCATCCATGCCCTTCTATTTTGAGGTTGATTGAATTAAGTGCTCGAATTTTCCCATAATTTTTTGTTAATTCTTCCATATTTATTTCCATTATGAAACCTCCTTCTTCTCGAATAAAAGCATACCTACTACCAGTGCTACAACACCGTATATTATCATAATAAGTGCAGAAAGCATTATATCAGAAAATGGGGCTGGATTTATATCTATATGGCTTACAAAGGCATTTCCAGGATTTATATTAATATAAACTCTTTCAATTATGCTAGCAGCATCATTCAGGAAATATACTGGTGTATATTTGTATAACAGTTCTATTATAAATGAACCTGCTTCAAAAAATATGTAATATATAACAAAAACAGTGATATACGCATACGTATTTTTATTGAAAATTGCGCTTATGAGGAAAGTTACTGCCATTATGCTAAATATAAATAGTAAAATCATTACAAAAGATTCCAGAAAATAAGTTACAGGAATTTGATGAAGCAGCAAAGATAAAGTGAACACCTCAAATATAAGATATATGCCTATAATAAATAGTGTAACGGTAAATGCAGCAAAATATTTTCCAAAAAATAATTTATATCTGTTTATTGGTAGTGGAAATATATAATATGCAGTTTTGTTTTCTATTTCACTGGATATTGCTGGTGAGCCAAAGAACACGGAAGCGAATACCGGCACATAGAGAAGTACGAGAGTCCACAGGTAATAAAATAGTTCTACTTTTAAAGATACCGGAAATACAGTACTGCCCAAAAATTTAGGCAGGTCATTTACGTACTTAAAGGAGAAATAAGACATCATGGACCCAATTAAAATTATAAGGAAAAGCATAAGAAAAAAACTTCTTGACCTGTAATAATTCTTAACATACTGTATATAAATGGTTAATGACTTTATCATATTAATCTAATGAAACTCCCTTATTTAATGTTTTAAGTAATGCTGACAAACTTGTATAGCCCTTATCAATGTTTAAATGGATCATGCCATTAGAAGCTGATAAAGTACCATTTCCTATTATGTTATTCACATTTGGGTTTGAAATAAGCCCTGAAATCAATATTTCATCCACTTTAAGGTCATCTTTACTTGCAGGCATTATATTTATGTATGATTTATTTGCTGTTGAATCTATGGTAATGTAGCTTATTGTGGGAATAGTATTATTAACTCTGTAATATGCTGAAACATTATAACTCTGGTTTAGGTAGCCTTGAAGCTGGACAGCATCCTGTGAGCTCAGGCGATCTTTAATTGATTCATTTATTGCATTTTGCTCTCCCATTACGACATAATTGCCTGATGTTTCATATGCAAATATGTTTACAGTAGTATTCAGGTTTTTGCCGGTATAGTTGGCAAGTTTTACCAGCAATCCAGAAATATTAACATTCTGAAGTTCGTAAACAGTAACACCGTCATATGTACTTGTTTTTACATTTGATCCGGAAAACGGATTTCCATTATTGCTGGATGTAATGGCCGCGCTATTTGAGGAGGTAAAATTAGAATCGAGAATAGATGTGGATGAAGTATTCGCAACCACTCCAAAGCTGCCGCCATCAAGGTATACAAAATATTCGCTTCCATTATTATGAACCGCAGAAATCATGGTAGAATTTCCAGGTATATAATCAAAAGGCTGAGATGATGTTGATATATTTGATTCTAAATAATATTCATATGCAAAATATGCTGAAGGTGCTATTATTGCAGCCGCAATTATGATTACAATAATTTTTGTAGTTTGAGGTTTCACATATACACATATAAATCTAATTGAAAAACCTTTTGAAATTAATAAACATTAATATATTAATCATTTTGAATTAATTAACATTGTTTGTATTATTTTTAAGTATATTTGAAGAAGGGCTACAACATTTAAAATTCGTTCTGAATACATTCTTGCATAATTGCAAGTTTACAGTATTTCAAAATTGGTGCGCTTATAATGCGATTAAATGAATATATTAAATAGAAAAAAGTAATAATGATAGCGAGCTCCGGTAGTGTAGCCAGGCCAAGCATTAGGGACTCTCAATCCCCCGACTCGGGTCCAAATCCCGGCCGGAGCAACCCGTATTTTGTTTTAATATATTGAAATCGCAATTATTATATTCTTTTTATACATAAATATGGTATGTTTGAATCTTCCCGTTCTTACTTTCTAAAAATGAACCACATAATCGTCCCGATGTTCAGGGGCACCAATTCCAGCAAAATTCTAAAACTTTCCTATGATATAGCCAGAAATTTCAATTCCGAAATAACCGCAATAACAATTCGGGAGAGATCATCCATTGGGAATAATTCTGCAAGGCTCAGCCTCGTAACCGATGCTTATAATGAAGGAAAAAAGGCTGGAATTAAAGTGATCCCCAAGATACAAACATTCGATAATGCAAGGGATGGAATAATTACTGAAACAACAGGGCATAACTATGATATTATTTTCATTTCAACAAGAAAAAGGTCAATGCTCTCCAGTTCCATTTTTGGAAATATCGGAGATTATATACTGAAGAATTCTACAATACCGGCCGCAATACTGAGTTCAGGTGACCGGGAATACCCATATGCAAATATTTTATTGCCCATATCGGAATCCATAAACACGCGGGCGGCAGTTTATTTTGCAATACAGCTGGCCAAATTAAATAAATCACACATAACTTTGCTTGATTTAAGAAAATATGATAGGGGCACAGTTCATCAGTTTAAGACTCTTATAGACAATCCAGCAGCTCTTTCTGATAGCATGATTGATATTAGAATTATAAGAGCCGGCGGTTTAACAGGAATTAAAGAAGAAGTAGGAAGCTATATAAAATCGGATAATCCAGATTGCATAATAGTTGGAACGAAAAAAACAAATAACTACAGAATGACATCTGACATCAAATTTATAATTAAGGAGCCAGATATTGATACTATACTGGTAAAAAAATAACAAAAAAATGTTTTATACGTAATGGCAATTATTCAAAATGCTTTATGAAAATGAAAGAAATATTGTTTTAAATGCATGCCGGGAAATGGTAAAAAGCAATTTAACAGTGGGTTCCTGGGGAAATATTAGCATGAGAACTTCAGATGGCAATGTGGTAATAACACCAAGCGGCACAAATTATTCTAAAAGTACTGCAGAGGATATGGTAGTAACAGATTTAAATGGAAAAATAATTGATGGAGACCTTAAGCCATCAAGCGAGCGGCTGATGCATTATGAAATATATAGGAACAGGAAGGATGTTATGGCAATAGTGCACACGCATTCAATATACTCTTCTGTACTTTCTGTAACAGATGATAGAATTCCACCAGTAACCGAGGACACTGCAATGCTGCTTGGCAATGGAGTTAACGTTTCTAAATATGCACTTACCGGTACATTAGAACTGGCGAAATATGTTGTTGAGGGATTATCTTCCAATAATGCTACAATAATGAAAAATCATGGTGCTGTCTCGGTAGGAAAAGACATGGAAAGAGCAATAGTAGCATCGCAGGTTTTAGAAAAATCAGCAAAGATATTCATCACTGCGAAACTTCTGGGAACTGTTAATGTGCTTCCAGATCAGGATGTAACAGAACTTATGAAAATGTCGGATAATTACCTGAACCAGTGGAAGAACTGGAAATAATTAAAATAATTCCTTTGCCATGTACGGTCCAAGCCTTTCATAACCGTATTTTCTAAAATAATTTCTAACACCTATTCCGGAAATAATTATAATGCGTTTTTTATCATATTCTTCTTTAGATATGCGTTCAGCCTCATCCAGAAGTTTTTTACCAAATCCATGATGCTGCCAGTTTTCACTTGATTCCGAACCTATCGGCACGATATTTCCCATAACTTTTATTTCCCGAATGACAGATGAAAATAAAACTTCCTTTCTGTGTGCATTATCAGATGGCATTCTTAATCTTAAATAGCCTATAATATCATTTTTTGAGTTCTCAAAGGAAAGGAATATTTCATCACCGCCTGCTGCCCTGTAATTTCTCCTTACAAGTTTATAGTCCTCCGAGAACGAATCCTTAACTATTCCTACTTCTCTGGTTCTGATTTCCATGGTTTTTATATTCATATTTTTCATTTCCATGTCTACAAGGTTATGCAAATCACTTCTTTTTACTCCAGCCTCAATAAAATTTACAGGTATATCTCTCTGCATCCTCATGACCCTGACCCATGGAGGCATGTTTTTCATGAAATATGTTACCATCCTGACAACTTTTTCAGTATCATATGGAACATATTGCCCTTTTTTCCAGTAAGTGTAAAGAGCAGTATTTTTGACAACAAGGGTTGGATATATTTTTAGCATGTCGGGCTTAAAATTATCATCAGACATTGCAATATCAAAACTTTTAATATCCTCTTTATAAGAAGAACCATACATACCCGGCATTAAATGATAAAGTATTTTTAATCCCGCATCCCTTGCCATTTGTGTTGACCTTATGATTTCCTCAATTCCGTGCCCTCTTCTGTTAATGCGAAGTATCTGATCATTAAGCACCTGAATGCCAAGTTCTACCTTTGTAGTTCCATAATGCAAAGCCTCATCGATTTCATTTTCGTTAAACCAGTCCGGCTTTGTTTCTATGGTCATACCCACACAGCGCCTCTGTTCGAATTCATTTTCCAGAATGGCTTCGTCAAGTGATTTTGATATTATTTTATTCATTCCATCAATGCAGCCCTTGACAAATTCTTCCTGATATGTCTTTGTTCTTGCAGTAAATGTGCCTCCCATAATAATAAGGTCTACTTTGCTTGTGTCGTGGCCTATAGTTTCAAGCTGCTTTAATCTGTTAAATACAATATTGTAAGAATCGTAATAATTGTTTTTACCTCTAAGTGCAGATGGCTCATAGCCTGTATATGACTGTGGAGAATTACTGTCAACGCCACCTGGGCAGAATATGCATTTTCCATGCGGGCATGCCTCAGGTGACGTCATTGCTGCAACAACAGCAACACCCGAAACAGTTCTTGTGGGTTTTTTCCTCAATAACTGAATGAACCTCCTGTTATTCCTATAATTCAATATTTCAACATCACTGGGAACCACATCAAGGTAGAATTTTTTGGATAATAATAATTTCTCCTTCTGAAGCTGTTCCTTATCTTTTATTTTTCCGTTTATTATTTCAGAAGTTATTTCATCATAAAAGTCCATAATAAATGATAATTGTGTATGGTTATAAATTTTTATTCATTCCAGTATCATCATCATCATTATTATTATTCTGTTGCTGTTCCCTGTATTTCTTTCGACCCATTGATCTTATCATAAAAGATAATGCTATAACAATAATCAGGATAAGAAAGTCATAATCCGCAGGTATGCCAAGAAAGTTTGAAAGCAGTATAATAACAATTGCTACAAGGAAAACTACATTGGATAAAATTGCATAAATGCGTGGCATTCTATACATGTTCGCCCTTTTAGCCTGTGCATTATTTGGATTATTATAAGTGGTTTTGACATAAGGTGACATTACGCTCATATATACAACAGCAGGCACTTCATCATTCATATAATCATACGTTCCAGTAAGCACTCCTGCACCGAATGTCAGTGTTCCAATTTTTGTTCCATCCGATAACATATCCATTTTCCTGGTATTATTATCTGCATATGGCTTTGATAGTGAGTATGTTCTTCCATTATAATTCATAATAAGATTTCTGGAAATACTGCCCATATCCATAGATCCCTGGCTGATCTTATAACCTCCTGGAGCCTTATCAATATCAATACTCTGTAATCCTGATGCATTAGTTATCTCTATTGATTTTGCTCCTAAGCTGGAAGAATTGGATTTTATCGCATATACAACATTATCGTCCTGATATATATTTCCGTCTTTATATGTATATTCCACACTTATCAATTAAAACATATTATATTATTCTTTCTATAATTTATTTTTTAAAAGTTTAATCATAAGTTTAATCATTAAAATATAATTATTATAATTGATTGATATTGAACAGGTAAAATTAAAAGGGCTTTAGCAGTTAAAGGAAAATATTAAATATTATTGGGGAACATTGATATAATATATGGAGAAACTTTACACACTCAGAGATGCCTGCAGGCTCTTGCAGATCCATCCCACAACATTAAGAATGTGGGACAGGGAAGGAAAGATAAAATGCGTGAGAATGCAGAATAATTTCAGGAGAATACCTGAAAGTGAGATTAACAGAATTCTTGGAATACAGAACGGAAGAGTTACTTACATCTATGCAAGGGTTTCCTCAATAGAGCAGAAGGAAGACCTTGAAAGACAGATCACCAGACTGAAATTAATTTCCCCAGGATGTAAAGTATTTTCAGACATAAACAGTGGCATGAGATTCAACAGGAAAGGATTCATGGATCTTCTTGATCTG
>NZ_JBBIRC010000008.1:0-38045 GCF_037442045.1 Ferroplasma sp.
CCTGGCAGCATTATAATCATTATTAAAGGTATAATATGGATAGCAATTTTTTGCACTGCTATGCTTATTACAGTGAAATAGCATTGTTAAATATTGAAAAAATTATATTAATGCCTGGAATATATAACATAAGGATACATTTATGACCAACATAAATTCAGCATGCGAAAAATATTATTTGAAAAATTTTATAAAATTTAGATGCATTAACCAGCTTCGGCAAAAAAATAATATCATAAAAACTAAAATATTTTTGAACTTTAAAATATACATGAATGGTGTTATAATTGAATAAGCATTACATTTACATAGATGAGAGCGGTGATTTAGGTCTTTCATCAAATAGTTCTAATGTGATAATTATCTCAGCCATCATTACTGATAATCCTGCACAATTCGATAGAATAATTAAAAATGCCAGAAGAAACAAATTCAAAAAAGAATTAAGAAAGGCAAAAGAAATAAAATTTAATAAATCTAGTTTAGAACTCAAAGAATATTTAATAAGCAAGCTAAATGAAACAACAGGGTGCTATGGAGTGCATTGCATATTAGATAAGAGTAAATTATACAGTCCATACCTAAAGCAAAAGAAAGATAAGCTTTATAATTATATAGCAGGCGATCTGGCCAGTTTAATTAATTTAAATTCGAATAATGTAGAAGTAAGAATTGATAAATCAAAAGGAAAATATATCCTTAGAAAAGATTTCAATGAATATTTTAAATTCAAGTTAAAAAATGGCTCTAAAGTAGGCGTAGTTGAAATATATCACAGCAATTCAGAAAATTTTAGTGGAATACAAATGGCAGATGTAGTCGCAGGTGCAGCATATCAAAAATACAATAACAATAATGCAAATTATATAGATATTATTAATTTATCAAAATTTCCGCAAACATTTCATAAAATGTGGGAAAAATAATTCAGGTGCCTATTAATACATTTTAAGCATGCACCTTAAGGTACACTTGATCAATAGGTCTTATCCTTAAATATTTAATACATGATTATATATTAACTTTTTTATGCAAATGAATTAATGCCCTGATTTTACTTTATTTTATTATATATCGATATTATGGCAGCAGTGTTTAATTTTTCATCATAATATTTTGGAATAGTTTTATATAAATATCAAAATGGTTCTACAACCATATTATAAGGCATCAAAAAGTGAGCTTTTTTACTAGAAATAATTATTCGCAAATTCCTGTATTTTCATATATATTAAAAAAAATTTTATTGCTTATACTTTATAGATATTTGTTGGGGTTTTAACTTTTAATATTACGCCCGCGCCGGGATTTGAACCCGAATCTAAGGCTCCGCAGGCCTTCAGGATATCCAGATTACCCCACACGGGCTTATTGATATGGCTTAAACATATTTTAACTTTATAATAAATTAATGAAATATATATTATATTAATTGGGTTTGAATTCAGGCAATACAATATCTATAAGCGAAGGTTCTCCTTTCTTTGCCGATTTTATCGCTTTTTGAAATGCCATTTCGAGCTCTTCAATAGTATTTACACTGTAAGAATCAATGCTGAATCCCTTTGCTATTATGGCAAAATTCATTCTCGGGTTATCTATGTCTATAAATTCAGCATCCTTTGAATTTTTAACATATTTTTGAGTTGTATTATCAAAATATGGCCATTCAATTGCCCAGGAACCATTATTCAGTATTATATATATAACTCCCAAACCATAATGCTTGACACTCCATAATGCTGATGTTATATTTCCAAATACAGCATCCCCGTCTCCTGTAATGCACACTACTGGATTGTAATTGCCTGCTTTTTTGATATATTTTTCCTCATTTTTGGCTAAAAATGCGCCATATGCCATTCCTATAGGTGATCCTAGATGGCCGCTCGGGTTGCTGAAAAATGTTCCGGGCTCTTCAAGTTTAACTTGCTGGTTAATTCCATTGTAGTATTTTATGCTGCCATTTACCATGGTCATTCCATCTTCCCAGTATTTGTTTAATATAAAACCTATTGAATTATCAGTTAATTTTCCAGATCCTGTATCTTTTTCAGCCAGAGCCTGGATATTTTTTATTAATTCGTAATGTTTTTCCTTTATGGATTCCCTGCGATCTTCTATCGATTCCATTGTAGTACTGTCAATATTAATTTTTCTCATTAACAGTTCAAGCGTAGGGCCAAGGTCGCACTCTATATCTATGGAATTAAAGAGATTCGAAGATCCATAATCTCCGCCACTGTAAATATCCCTGCGCCTTACAAATTCAGTGGAAAAATCTATAATTTTCCTATCTTCTGGAAATGCATTTCCCGGAAGTATTCCAAATTCAAACAGGAGCAGAAGGTCATCAGTTCCTGTTTCAGGTACATACATTCTTGGAACAAAACCTAAATGCATTTCATTATACAGTGGGAAGCTCATAAAATATCTTCGTTCCTTAACTCCTACACCAAAATGATAGGCAAAATCAATCATGGTTTTCACATAATCCATATTTCTACCTGCATGAGAAATAAATATCTCCGGATTTTTGGATGAAAGTATATCGTCGCCTATTTTTTTAATAGTATCCATATCTGGCACTCTCTTATTATAGTAAAATTTCTTGATTCTTAGCTTTTCACCATCATACGGTTTCTGCATTAAATCATGCCGCAAGGTTAAAAATGATATTCCTTTAGGCTCAAGTTGTGTAATAAAGAATGCCTTTGAAATATCCTGTTCCATCATTTCTTCTGACTGGGAGTTATTGGCCCATTTAACCCATGGCTCTATTACCTGCAGGTGTTTTGATGAATAATGGCTTGTTGGATCATTTAACAGATGAGTTCCTGGAATATCTCTTGAGGCCAGTACAAGCAACGGTGCCATATTCAGATAAGATGAATATAAAGCACCTATGGAATTCTGCGTGCCAACTATTCTATCAACAATTGCAATCCCTGTTTTATTTTTTGCAAGTGCGTAGCCCTCCGCAGAACTGACAGCTGTAAATTCATGCAGTGCCTGTATCCATTTTAATCCCTTTTCAACTGAAATCGCATCCTGTATTTCTGCCATGCCGGCACCGGTTGTGCCAAATATAAAGTTATTGCCATACAGTTTAAGCGTTCTTATCAGTACCTGTGCAAGAGTTTTAATTTCATAATCATCATCCATATTTTCAATATTAATTCTACAAATTTAAAAGTATGCTATGGCAGTACGGTCTATTGTTGCCATATCAAAATTTTTTGAAATAAGTTAATTAAATGTAATGTGCAAATACCGGATTTATGGCAATAATTTCAATTTAAAGCAAAAAATTGGATTAATATTTTACCGATCAAGAATTCAATAAATAATCAGGTGCCGATTAAAAAAATAAAAATGCTTATTTTAGTAATAAACACGCATGGCAACCATCAGTATAACTATTATAACCATCAACACCATAGTTATCATTGAATATACATGTGTAACCTTTCTGATCCTTTTAACTTCGTCCAGCTTTCTTTCTTCATTTAGCCTGACTATAAGTTTTCCATGGTAAATATTATTTCCGTACATTATTACTATCATGGCTATTATCAATATTTCAGCTATAAACAATAATTCCCCACCGATACTTTCAAAATACAATGCAGGGTTAAATAAATATTTATACGTCATCAATAGCCCTGTAAGTATAAGAAGCCCCAGTGTAAGATTTGTCCAGAAAGCAAAGCGATGGCCAACATATCCGAGCAGCCTTGTTCTGAGTCTGTCATCATTCATTTTATATGATTCTGGCCAGAGAATGAGCCATATAAATATGGAACCGCCAACAAATGTAATGGCAGATAAAACGTGTATGGACAAAAGAATTAAAAAAACTATGTTATATTCAAATTGTGAGATAACAATATCATAAAACATTAAAGATAATTATTTTAATGTATATTAAGTTTATAAATGAAATTGAGAGCTATCAAGAACATTGTTCAGCTGTAGCCATAGATAATATATTTGTAATAATAGGCGGAAGGCCTTAGCAAATTGAATTTGAGAAATTGCTATTCAGGCTACATCTAAATCGGAATCTATTCTTTATGTTAATTTTTATATATCAACATATACAAAAAACTTAGTGAAAGGATTGAATTTACAAAAATAATTGAGGAACAATAAGATGATTTCTTACACTGATTCAAATATTTTTTATGAGGGCCTTGGTGATTCGCCTATTAAGAGCGGAATACCCCCAAATAGTAGGGAATTTAAGCCTGTGGACAGAACTGCCAATACTGTACCCTCTTGCAGGGAGGGGAAATAGTGCAAGTAAACTGGTTGAAGCAGGAAGCCCACGTTCTTTAGGCATAGAAGGACATAAATATCCGGTCTTATACGATAATCTAGAAGAGGCAGGAATTTCCAAAAATACTGTATAAAATTGAAAATAAAGAAATAAAAGCATACGCATCAATATTTATTTGAAATGAAGTTTCATATGTTACACAAAAAATATCTGGTAAAACATGTTCTATTGATATCAGTAAAAAATTTTTAAATTTTCCATTCCTCCACTTTATCTAGAGTGTTAGGTTTTTGGGAGGCAATAAAATTAATGATCTTTAGATGCGGAAGTATGCAGCAGTTGATTCAGTCTATACATTGATAAAATTATTGAAGGAATTTAAAAGTAAATGCCTCAGCATATTAAGAAGAGCCGGCAAGAAAGAGCCAATAATAGGAATAGCAAGATTATTATCTCAAACAACATTTATAATTGTTAAAAATATAAATAGATTCATTAATATTAGGTTTAATTCATTGAATGAAACAAAATGATTAAAAAATCTACAGAATTATAATTACCTTGATAAACGCAAACATTTTCAAAAAAATAATATTCAGGAGGATGTTAACATGCATTGAATATGATTTTTAAATAAAAAACTCCAATATTAAAATTTTATTGATTGGCAATTAATTCTTTTCAAGCAATTTTATATTTAGAACCTTTTCCAGTTTCCTTGCTATATTTATATTAGGAAGAAGTTCGCCTCTTTCTATATTGGATAAAACATTTTTTCTCTCGAATATTTTCTTTGCAAGATCATCTTGTGTCATGTTCATTTCTTCCCTTTTATTTTTTATAATGTTTGAATAGTCTTCCACAACATCAAGTTCTTCAACATTCTCCCTTTTCACCGGTTTCTTAGCAGTATTAGTTTTTTTAAAGGGTTTTTTATACGTTACCACATTTATTTTTTTTTCTGGAAATTTTATTGTAAGCGTTTCACTAATATTATTTAATTTTTTTTCTTCTACCGGTTCACCAAATTTTGCACAGTTTGGGCATACAGTCAGGACTGCACCGGATATTCTTACCTTTATTAATTTATCACTTGAGGATCCACACATTTCACAGTTCATATTCATACATATCCTACTGAAATATAGTTTTTGTCTTTTGAAATAGAGAAATTATTTATTTTCATTGTGTATAGAGAAAGGATGAAAAAATATGGCCAGCCTCTGAAGCTCGAAAATAAGAGGATAGTTATTGACAGGAACCGGATATTTACAGTCAGTGGCTATAACCAGTCCGTATACGGTGAAAAAATAAAAAGATCCGGTGGTTTTTATCTCAGGGAATGGAATCCAAGAAGAAGTAAACTCGGAGCCGCAATCCTGAAAGGTTTCTCATCCATGCCGCTGAAAGATGATTCAACCGTTCTCTATCTAGGCGCATCAACCGGCACTACAGTAAGCCATGTATCGGATATATGCTTCAGGGGAAATGTCTTTGCAGTTGAATTTTCGTATGATTCTTTTATAAAACTGTACGCTCTGGCCGGAAAAAGAAACAATATCTACCCAATTCTTGAAGATGCTAATATGCCGGAGAAATATGAATTTTTTGTTGATAGCCCGAATATCATATACCAGGATATTGCCCAGCGAAATCAAATTCAAATCTTCAACGAAAATTCAACGAAATTTTCCGATGCCAGAAAAGCGATGTTAATAATAAAAGCACGCGCAATATCATCCAGCAAGTCGGAAAAGAGCATAATAAACTCAGCATTACGTGAAATAAAGGATTTCACAGTTAAGAACATAATAGACCTCAAGCCTTACGATATAGGCAATTATTTTGTTTATCTAGAGAGATAATATCACGCATATACATATTAATATTAAAAATAAATTGATTTAAATAATTATTAAATAGCAATTTTTTACAATTTAACTATAATTATATCACAGCAAATCATTGCATTAATTCGGTTTTATTACAATTTTTGGAATAAATATTTTTTTGTGGGGAAATATATATTTAATCTGACATGAAATTCCGTTAGAAAAGGTTATATAGTTCTCTTTTTTATATATTATTAGGTAAGAGACTTGAAAATAGAGATAGGAGAAAAATATGATTTCGAAATAGAAAAGTCTGACATAGAGAATGTAAAAGAGGGTTCTGTAATCGCTACCTACTATAGCCTGGGAAACCCCATATATGTCGAATTAGTGATTAATAGAAGCCTATCAAAGGAGGTCAATAAATTCTTCGCAAACACAGACAAAAAATCAGCAATAATATCAATAGAAAGAATATCAAAATCAAAGTACAGAATAACTCCAACTATAGTAATATTAAACAGGCAGCGAGGTGCATTACAGAAATAGAATACCTTTTTAGCATATATTTTTTAAATAAAGATTTTTTATATATTTTGCAGTTTATGGTAGATATATTTTTAACACTCAAAATTAAGTCGATAATAACAAAAAGTTTATATACGAAATTTTTAATATGTAAGTAAGGGTCTTTCTCATGTCGATATACAGAAAGAAAGGAAAAGATGATTTAGACGAAACAGCTAGCTATGAAGATTTAGAAAAAGATATATGGAGTGAGGATAAAAATAAATCAGGGAGAAAGTCTGGTTCTGTCTCTAGGAAATAACGTGGATTCTCTCACATTGTTAAGCTTAAGCAAGTTCATCACAAGCCGCTCAAGCCCCAAGCCCCATCCGGCATGTGGTGGCATTCCGTACTTAAATGCTTTCTCATAAAACTCAAAATTTTGTTTATTTAAACCTTTTTTGATAAAATTCTCATCCAGCATTTTGTAATTATGCATTCTCTGTGCTCCTGATGTAACTTCTATATCGTTTAACTGAAGATCAAATGATTTAGTTATTTTGGGATCGGTATCAGGATGTGTATAGAAAGGCCGCATATCTGAAGGCCATCCGGTGATAAAATAAAATCCTTCGAAATTTTCAGCAAGAGCTTTATTAGCCTCAGGCGATAAGTCATCGCCGAAATTTAATTTTAATCCTTTTTTGTTCAGTTCTTCTAGAGCTTTTTCATATGTTATTTTTGGGAATGGAGGATAAATTTTTTCAACGTTATATCCATATTCCTGAAGTTTTAAGCCCATAAAATCAACAGTCCGGTTAACTGCATATGATATTGCATTTTCAAGGTATTCCATGGCTTTCCTATCGTCTATAAATGCAGCTTCCATATCTATTGAAGTGAATTCATTTAAATGCCTGACAGTATTTTCTTTTTCCGCCCTGAAAGCAGGGCCGACTTCGAATACTTTATCAAAGCCTGAAGATATAAGAATCTCCTTATAAAGCTGCGGAGACTGGTTCAGAAACGCATCCCTCTCAAAATACTCAACCCTGAAAAGATCTGCACCCCCCTCTGTTGCTGCTCCAACTATTTTTGGAGTATGCACCTCAATAAAATTTTCCCTGTTCATGTATTCCCTTATTCCATATAGAAGCTGGCTCTCAAATTGGAATATAATCAGATGCTCAGGTTTTCTCAGATCAAGAAACCTGTTGTTGAACCGTGTATCAAAATCTGCAGAAACTCTATCTATTACACCGAGGGGAAGTGGAGTATCTGATAATGAAAGAATTTCAATTTCCGTGCCTAATATTTCCATGCCCGCTTTACTGACGCTTTTTTTATTTAAGGTTCCATGCACAGAGATTACAGATTCCCTGGTTATATCATAGAACTGGTCATAATTGCTTAATTTGTCTTTTTTTGCGGTTACCTGTATGATTCCAGTATTGTCCCTCACAATAATAAACATTAAGTTCTTAATTTTTCGAGTTTCCTGAACCCATCCCTTTACTGTTAATTCATCGCCGTCATCCATTTTTTTAATATCAGCAATATAAGTTCTCATCCTTATGGTATATTTATCTATTATTAAATTTTTTAACTTTTAGTTTTTTCTTTATTGTTTTCAATTTAAATGCTTTAAAGCGATGAAGGTTATGAAATTTGTTAACCATACTAGTAAACTCCTTTAGAAATTATCATCTCCTTTATGTTTAAACTTCGTGGGTGCAACCCAACACCCTCTATCCCGTCTTTAAATGATTCTGGGATTGCTTTTCTTATCATATTGTATGCAGCATTGGTATCTGCATTAATTATTATTCCCTTAGATATTCTGAATAAGCCTCTTGATATTCTCTTTCCTGCATAGTTATTATGATGTTATATTGTTTCTTTATCAGGGAATTGTTGACGATATAAAAATTCGGATGATTAATTTTAATTCACATTGGTAATATTACAAAAATTAATATTTAATTTAATATAAGCATATTTATGTCCAGTAACGGTTTTAATACTAAATGTGTCCATTCAGGCGATATGGAAATAAAAGGCATCGGAAATGTTGTAACACCAATATTCGAAAATTCAACATTTGAATTCCAGAAAAGCGGAGTTCCCGGAGACTATATTTACTCAAGGTGGGGAAATCCCACAGTCGAATCTTTTGAAAAAAAATACGCCGAACTGGAAAATACAAAACATTCTTTTGCATATTCTACAGGCATGGCAGCCATAACATCTTCTGTTATGCCATTTTTGCATGCTGGGGATTCTGCACTATGCCTCAATGAGCTCTATGGCCAGACACTGGAATTTTTCTCAAAGGTTTTGCCGCAGTATAAAATAGATATAGATTTTATAGGGGTTGAAGATTTAAATAAACTTGAATTTAAAAACAAAAAATATAAGGCGCTTTACATAGAATCAATAACAAATCCATTGCTGGATGTTCCAGACATAATAGAACTTGCTAGAATCTGCAGGGAAAAGGGAATAAAGCTCATTGTTGATGCAACATTTGCAACACCATATAACCAGAATCCTGTTTCACTTGGAGCTGATGTGGTACTGCATAGTGGAACAAAATATATATCCGGCCATTCTGATTTGTTAATAGGTTTATCCGGTTTTAACGACAACTATGATGATCTGGACTTTTACAGGAAAACCTTTGGCGGTACACCGGATGCATTCCAGGCATTTCTTGCTTACAGAGGATTAAAAACTTTAGGCTTAAGAATTGAGAGGCATAACAGCAATGCCAGGAAACTTGCAGAAGTATTGCACGATTCGGAAAAAATTGAAACCGTTTATTATCCCGGCTTAAAAGACGGAGAGTATTATAAAGTCGCGGAAAATAATTTAAAAGGCTATGGTGGCATGGTATCATTCAAGGTAAAGGGCGGAATTGAGAACTCACATAAATTAATTGAAAACCTGACCATACCGAAATATGCTGTCAGCCTTGGCGGTGTGGAGAGCCTCATATCAATACCGGTAGAAGGGACACACAGGGCACTTACACCTGAAGAGAGAAAAGCTTCAGGCATAACTGATAATCTTGTCAGGCTTTCAGTTGGCATAGAGGATTCAGAAGATCTGGTAAACGACTTTGAAAATGCCCTTGCAAAGATCTGATTTTGCAATTATAAAAAAATATGTATATGCATATATTTTTATGCATTTTCAACGCATTTAAATTTTAGGTATTATTTTTGATCTGGAGTTATAAGGCAATGCTCTTCCCAGGAAACATTGCATTTTATATTAACCGCTTAAAGAAAAATATAATAATAGATGTAGATTAATCATTTATGATAAAATCAAAAGGGTTGCTAATAGCCATTTTAACCCTTATTCTGCTTCTTCTTGTTGTATCATCAGCAGGCAGCACATTGCATAGTGCAGAGTCTGATAAGGCGGGCGATGGCAAGGTAGTGGTTATAATTAATCTTACTGGAACTATCAGTGCCGGCAGCACAAACATGTTCAGGTCGGAACTTTCAGATATAAATAATTCAACAGTAAAAGCCGTAGTTATAAATATGAATGCAGGAGGCGGGATACTTGCTCAGGCTCTTGATATGGATAAATATATTAATTCTGCAGAAAGTAAGGGAATCCCAGTTTATTCATACGTAATGCCCTTCGGATCTGCATCATATGCAGGAACATACATTGCAATGGATGCCAACGGTCTATATATGGCACCTGGTACATCTATCGGGCTTTCTGAACCGACGATTATAGGAGGAACTGCCGCAGAGGATCAGGAAAATACGGCAAACTATGCTGCACTGATGGGCAATATGGCATCGGCACATGGCAGAAACTCAACTGCAGCTGAGAATATGGTTGTACATGATACAGATTACACTGCCTCAGAAGCCGCAGGCATGAATTTATCCAGCGGAATATCGTCTTCATTAAATGCAATGCTCGGGAGTTTGAATTTAAGCTCTTACACCAGGCAATATGTTAATCAAAATGTTTACGACAATTTCCTTAATTTTATTGGGAATCCACTCGTTGCAGGAATTTTAATACTTATTGGAATAGTGACAGTATTTCTAGATCTATATCATGGAACAATAATTCTGTCCATTGCAGGTTTTATAATGATCGCTCTTGGTTTACTTGGCGCAGATATAATAAATGCTTCTATATTTGGCCTAATCCTTCTGTTACTGGCGGGAATATTAATATTTATTGAATTCAAAACGAATCATGGAATTGCACTGCTTGCCGGGCTTATAACAGGCATTGCAGGGATTTATTTCCTTGCATCATCCTATGGAACATCAAATCCAGGTTATTCGCCATCACCATTCGGCCCAGATTTTTATCTTGCATCTGTAGTTATAGTCCTTACAGGCATACTTCTTATCGTATATTTAAGCAAAATCCTGAAGTCCCAGGAAAGGGAACACTATACAGGGGGCGAATCCCTAATAGGGCACAGTGCCTCTGTAATAACCCCAATGAAAAGGAATCAAACAGGATTTGTTTCAATAGAAGGTGTTCAGTGGAGAGCCCTGAATGCTGGTGTGGATGTAAATCAAAACGATAAGGTTATAATAATACAGAGAAAAGGATTGACGCTTACAGTTAAGAAGATATAAAAATACATTTGATTTCAGGCTCATATTTATATGTCTTTTTAAAATATAGAAATAATGTATATACTCGGTTATGATGTTGGCGGTACAAAAATTTCTGCGGTTATTGGTGACGAAAAGGGGAAGATATTGAAAAAGGTATACAGAAGAACAACCAAAGAATATGGGAAATCTGGCATAACCAGCGAGTTGATTGAAATGGGGGAGGAACTTATTAAAACCTCCGGAATCAAGGAAATATATAAAATTGGAATCATATTTGCAGGGCCAGTAGATGCAGAAAATGGAATTATTATTTCATCACCAAATATTATCGGCTTGAAGAATTATAATATAACAAAGGAGCTGGAAAACCATTTCAATGTAAAAGTTTACCTTCAGAACGATGCCTCTGCATCTACAATTGCCGAGAAATTATACGGATCAGCCAAAAACCTTTCAAATTTTGTTTATATTACACTAAGCACCGGTATAGGTGGGGGAATTTTTATAAATAACAAATTATATAAAGGTGCCCACGGGATGGCAGGCGAACTGGGCCATATGGTTATCATGCCCAACGGGCCTGTATGTGGTTGCGGGAGAAGGGGATGTCTGGAAGCCATAGCCGGTGGAAGAGGCATAGCAAGAAGAGTTATAGAAAATATAAGTGCAGTCAAAAACTCTACTATATTCTCAGATATGAACCCCGCAGATATTGACGCTAAAAAGATATTTGCTGCAAAAAAAGCTGGAGATATGTTTGCTCAGTTAATTGTGGAGGAAACAATATACTATCTAGCAGTTGGAATTGTGAATATAATAAATATTCTTGATCCGGAAGCAATAATAATTGGAGGCGGGATCTCCATGGAAGGTGATGATCTCTTCAGGCCTTTGAAACTTGCGGTACAGGAAGAAATGAAATCTATGAAAAGGCCTGTTAAAATATTAAAAGCTTTGAAAAATGGGGCAGATCTTGCATGCATTGCTATTACAGAATATAAAGAGCAAATGCTTCAATGAAGTAAAGCCATCACACTTATTTACAAAGGCCGATATTTAATTCAGAGTTTTCTTCATGGCAATTGAAATTAATGTCCATTAAGGATTTATTACAAAAGTTTAAATAAAGATATTGACTAGTATTGGTTAGGTGTTTTATGTCCGTTTATAATGCAGTTGTCTTAAGGTCAATAAAAAGAAATGTTTCAAGGATCAAAAATAAGAAACTGCCAACCATAGCCGGCCATAAGCTTTTATATGAATGTAATTTAAGATGCAAAATGTGCCCCTTCTGGCGCAGGCCGGATAGCAAATTATTATCACTTGATCAGGAAATTTTGATTATGGAAAAGTTGAAGGAAGCAGGAGTATCATATCTAGGATTTGAAGGAGGGGAACCACTCCTAAGAAATGATACGCCTGAAATATTAAAAGAAAGCCATAAAAGATTTCATACTTCCATGGTAACCAACGGATGGAGGCTCGAGAAAAAAATTAATGAAATATATACTTCTCTGGATTTTCTTTTTGTTTCTATAGATGGGGGTATGAAAGTGCACGATAGCATGCGTGGAATGCATGGATCATTTGAACATGCCGTCAGGGGAATAAATGCTTCGAAACATAAGGTACCGGTTGCAATGAGTTCAACAATAACAAAGGAAAATATAAGCAGCATAAACGATATACTTGACCTTGGAGATGATCTTGAAGTTCCCATAAACTTCCAGATTGAATACGATTATTCCACCGCTGAAAAAATATCACCGGAAAAGGGGAAATTGCTGGAATTATTAAATATGCTTATTGACAGAAAAAAATCCAGCAATACAATTATGAATACTGTCCAGTATTTCGAATCAATCAGGGATTCCTGGTTTTACGGTTACAAATGGGAATGCAGGCCATGGCTTACAATTAATATAGATCCGGAAGGGAAAGTTGTAACTCCATGTTATATCATTAATGAATATTCAGGATCTGATTATGTATGGAATTTAGATATAAAAAAGGTCTGGAATAGCTTTGACTGGGAGCCATACAGGTCATGCAATAAATGCGCATTATCATGTTACCTGGAACCTTCACTGTTTAAGTGGACCAGTCCATCCATGGTTAAAAGCAGAATAATAGATGCAACTATAGATTACATAAAGTTCAATTCTTCCAGAAAAAATTATTGAACGATAATAGAGCCGCCGACGGGATTCGGTCCCGCGACCTCGTGCTTACCAAGCACGCGCTCTACCAGGCTGAGCTACGACGGCACTAAAGGTTAATGCTGAGTATATATAAATTATTTTTGAATCTGATGCAGATAAAGTGTTAAATACTTATTATATATAATAATTTTACATGTTCAATACCAGTATAGAAGCAGACAATATTAAACGCCAGTGGATCGACTTTTTCGACCGCTATGATTATAATGACCAGATCAACAAACTCAGAAGTGACTATCCAGAGATAAAATCGTTGTATGTTTCATATAATGATTTATCTGGCTATAGCTCGGATTTTATTGAAGGGCTAATGAAAAGTCCATATGATTATCTAACTATTGGGGAAAATTATATAAAAGAAACCCTTGGCATTACATATAACAAAATCAGGAGGATAAACATTAGAATAGAAAACATACCTGATATTAATGGAATCAAATATGATATAAGGAATGTGAGAAGCAGCAATGTAAATTCATACATAGCTATAAATGGCATAATCAGAAAAAATACTGAAGTCTTGCCAAGATTGCAAAATGCTGCATTTAAATGCCCGGCCTGTGGTGAATTTACAACAGTTCCTGAGGATATACATAAACTCTATGAGCCGAAAATATGCCAGGCCTGTGGATATGATAAGGGAAAACTCATACTTGTTCCAGAAGAATCCGAGTTTGTTGATTCGCAGAAACTGGAAATACAGGAAAATCCAGATTCAATTGATGGAACATCACAGCCACAGAGGCTTACAATAATATTTGAAGATGACATAACAGGCAAAATATATCCCGGAGACAGAGTAACAATATACGGCATATTGAAAGCGGATGAAAAACATATTGGAAACACTATGTTAACTGAATACGATCTTTACCTCAACGCAAATAATTTTCAAAAGGAAACCAGAGATTTTGAGGAAATTAAAATTAATGATGAGGACGAAAAAAAGATTAAGGAACTGGCCAGGGAGCCAAATATAATAGACAGGCTTTCAAAATCCATTGCGCCATCAATATATGGCTTAGAAGTAATAAAAAAATCACTTGTATTGCAGCTCTTTGGCGGTGTCAGAAAGATAATGAAAGATGGCACGCATATAAGGGGAGACATACACATACTTATGATAGGGGACCCTGGAACTGCAAAATCACAATTATTGCGCTATATGACTTATATTTCGCCGAGAAGTGTATTTGCCTTTGGTAAGGGTTCCAGTGCTGCTGGATTAACTGCAGCTGCTGTAAGGGATGATTTTGGCGAGGGTAGATGGACATTAGAAGCCGGTGTACTGGTGCTTGCAGATAATGGCTTTGCTGCTATAGACGAGCTTGACAAAATGGATAAAAATGATACAGCATCAATGCATGAGGCAATGGAGCAACAATCGGTAACAATATCAAAGGCTGGAATAATGGCCACTCTTAAATCAAGATGTTCCATACTGGCTGCAGCAAATCCGAGATTTGGAAGGTACGATCCAATGAAGACAATAGCAGAGCAGACCGAATTTCCTCCTCCATTGCTATCAAGATTTGATATTATATTTAAGTTAATAGATACTCCAAACAGGGAAATAGATGATAAGCTTGCAGAACATATTTTGAAAACAAACAGGCTTGGTGAGATTTATAGAAGCCTTGAAAGCAACAATATTGATATCAATATTCCTGATGAAGAAAATTTTGTAGCTGAACTGGATAAAAACTTTATCAGAAAATATGTATCATATGCAAAAAATCACGTATTTCCAAGATTGAGCGACGAAGCAATAAGCATATTAAAGGAAGAATATGTAAAAACCCGTTCCAGCGGCATAGACTCTGTTCCTATTACTGCAAGGCAGCTTGAATCCACAATAAGGCTATCCGAGGCTGCTGCAAGAAGCAGGCTTTCCCCAATTATAACCGTTGAGGACGCTCTACTTGCAAAAGGCATTGTCGATTATTATTTAAAGGAAGTTTCTGCCATGAATGGGCAGGTGGATATTGATATACTCAACACTGGAATAAGCACAAAGCAAAGAACTGAACTGGAAGTTGTGCTTGCAGCTATAAAAGAAGCCAAAGAAAGCAGCGGGGAACAGAGAACGGCACCTGAAATTAAAGACGTAATAGAAATATTAATGCAGAAAGGAATAAGCAAGGAAAGGGCAGAAACAGATCTTGCTAAGCTAAAGAGTGATGGATTCATTTACGAGCCTTCACATAAAAGAGTGGACGTGATCTGACTGAATAACATAAATATGAAAATACTTAATATAAACGGAGAAGTATTGCTGGCAGCGGCTGACAGCGATATTATGAACATGGACTTGAGGGAAGGAAGGCTGCATTTGAATGTTAAACCAGAATTTTATGGTGATATGAAAGTCTCGGAGGAGACGTTTATTTCGTCTCTTGGCATATGCACTATTGCAAATCTGGTTGGAGATCATGTGGTAAATGCCGCAATAGATGCAAATTATATAGACAAAGAAAACATAATTAAAATTGATGGTGTGCCATATGCACAGCTGGCAAAAATCATATAATCATGCTCTTTGCAGAAACCCGAAAAACAATG
The DNA here is from genome assembly GCF_037442045.1 of Ferroplasma sp. Taxonomy (GTDB): domain Archaea; phylum Thermoplasmatota; class Thermoplasmata; order Thermoplasmatales; family Thermoplasmataceae; genus Ferroplasma. The sequence goes on from NZ_JBBIRC010000008.1 coordinate 16,019, forward strand.
GTAAAGGATATATATAGTTAAATAATAGGGAATAACTTGCAGTTAACAGGATGGTAATATGGCTGATAACAAAAAAGATAATGAAAATTTTCAGTATATTGTTCGAATCGCGAATAAGGATATTAAAGGGGAGAGAAAATTAGAGGTAGCTCTAGCCGATGTAAATGGTATAGGAGAAAGGCTTGCAACTATACTTATCAAGAAATTTAACCTGGGCAAAAACAGGCAGATCGGTGAATTAAGCGAAGATGAAATTCTTAATATCAGAAAATATGTTGAAAATAAGGAATATGATGGAATGCCAGTATGGCTTTTAAACCACAGGAAAGATATAACAACAGGAAAAAATCTAAATCTTTTATCAAATGATCTAAATCTTCAGATTAATGATGATGTAAATCTCATGAAAAAAATGAGATCATACCGTGGCCTCAGGCATGAGCAGGGGCATAAGGTAAGAGGCCAGAGAACCCGTTCTAATGGAAGACACGGATTATCAATGGGTGTAATTAGAAAAAAGCAGGAACAGAAAAAATAAGGTGATTTAATGGGAGATCAAAAATTTCAGAGAAAGAGATATTCAACTCCAAGGCATCCCTGGGAGAAGGAAAGAATAGGCAGTGAAAGGGAGATTGTTAATAAATACGGATTAAAAAATAAAAGGGAATTATGGAGAGCTCAGGCTGTCCTGTCCTCTTTCCGTGCACAGGCTAGAACACTTCAGGCAAAGGTCAGATATAATGATCCAATTGCACAGAAACAATTCCAGCTTTTATTAAAAAAACTCGATAAATTAAGCTTCCTGAGCGAGGGTGCAACACTTGATGATATTCTTACCCTTAATATTGAGAACATACTTGACAGAAGGCTTCAGACACTTGTATACCAGTTAAATATGGCTACAACAATGAAACAGGCAAGGCAGCTTATAACTCATGGCCATATCAAGGTAGGAGACCGTATTGTTACTGTGCCGAGCATTGCAATTCAAAAAGGAGAAGAAGATTATATTACTTACAGTGAAAAATCACCATTTTCAGACGATAAGCATCCAATCAGATTGATACTTTCTGGAAGAGCAGAAAATCAGGAAGAAAATAATGAGAAGGGTGAAAGGAAATGAATAAAATAGGAATTGCACATATATATGCATCACAAAATAACACAATAATATTGATTACAGACCAGACCGGCTCAGAAACAATAGCAAAATCCACGGGCGGCATGGTTGTAAAAAACGACCGTGAGGAATCAAGTCCCTATGCAGCTATGAAAGCTTCAGATATAATTACCGAAAAACTTAGGGAAAAGGAAATTACAGATTTGATCATAAGAGTCAGGGCACCGGGAGGAAGTAGATCCAGAATACCCGGTCCAGGTGCACAATCTGCTATAAGAACACTTTCAAGAGCTGGATTTAAAATTTTGAGAATAGAAGAAGTCACACCTACACCTCATGATGGAACAAAAAAGAAGGGCGGAAAGAGAGGAAGGAGAGTTTAATCATGATTAAAATCTTGGAGTTAAAGGACAATTTCATTAGTTTTTCCGCAGACGGTATTACACCGGGAATTGCCAACTCTATAAGGCGGACACTGATCAATGATATACCGAAACTGGCCATTGAAAACGTTATTTTTCACCATGGCGAAATAAGGGACGCAGATGGCAATGTCTACGACTCATCTCTCCCATTATTCGATGAAGTTGTTGCATCCAGGCTTGGCCTTATCCCATTAAAAAGTGATTTATCATTAAATTTCAGGGATGAATGTTCATGCGGAGGAAAAGGATGTGACCTCTGTACAATAACATATTCAATTAACAAACTTGGTCCAGGCATGGTTTTCTCATCTGACATAATGCCTGTAAACAATCCAGAACTTACGGTTGCGGATCCACTTATACCGATTATAGAACTTAAAAAAAATCAGGCAATGCTGGTCACATGTGAAGCGATACTTGGCCGTGGAAAAGAACATGCAAAATGGCAGGCAACATCGGGTGTTTCATATAAATATCACAGAAATTTCCATGTAACAAAATCTGTAATGGATGGCTGGCAGTTTTACAAGGATAAATGCCCAAAATCCGTTGTCAGCGAAAACGATGATATCATAGTTTTCACCGATGATATACACTGCAGTTTCCTTTCACAGTTGATGGAAAGGGACGGTGTTGTTGTAGAAGAGGATGCCAGCAAATTTATATTTAAATTTGAAACTGACGGTTCATTGAAAGCAAAAGACGTTTTAAACTATGCATTGCAGAGATTGATTCAGCGATTTACAATTTTAATGGAAAGTTTATCCGATTAAAAGTATATTTTATTTAAAAGTTTTAATAAATTTAAAAATTATAATACGGTAAATATATGAAGTAATGCTGGATAAGATTCATACGCTACGTATATTCCTACTAATATAATTATTATTGAAAATACCTTTCTAAGGTCTCCTTTTCTGTTCCCAAGATTTACCGATAATTTAGTTCCCAGATACCCGCCAAATATTCCTCCAATTACATATACTATTGCAACAAAGACAAGCACATCTCCTATTATTCCACTGCTTATATATTGAAGCCCAGGTGCAACTATTGCATATCTGATTGCCGTTACAACACCAAATGTACCAACAGCAAGCAGGGACGTTCCTATTGCCATTCCCATTTTTATTCTTGAAGAGGCCAGAAGTCCAGGAACAATTAGAAAACCTCCCCCGATTCCGAAAAATCCTGAGGCAAAGCCTACGATAAGGGAATACCCGGATACTTTTTGATAATTTGTGTGCTGCTTCCGCTCTTTGCAATCCTCATCAGGGACTGCCCTGCATTTGCTTATATACATATATATTCCTATAATGACCATCAACATTGAGAAAAAGAATAAAAGTTCCCCACCCTTTATGAGCAATCCTACTGTAGAACCAACTAGAACTCCAATTATACCAACAAGGGCAAAAATTCCACCTAACCTGACATTTGCATTTTTCTCCTTTAAATGCTGTGCAAAATTAATATATGCAGTTATTCCAACTGCAAGGGCTGTTGTTCCTATTGCAAGATGTGGGTGATGAATACCAACAAAATATATAAAAAGTGGGACAGCCAGAATTGACCCTCCACCTCCAATAAGCCCGAGACTAAAGCCGACAGCAACTCCTGATATTATTGCAAGCACATATTCTAACATTGTTATATCTATCATGATACCGAAACATTATTGCATAAAGGTATAAATATATTATTCATATGTATATATAAATTTTCATATTCATTTAAATTATAGCAATAAATCATTATTTATGAATTATTAATTCTCATGAAGCAGATTACTCAGATGGTAAAGGGCTTTACCTGCATTGGAATTATCAATTATTATCCATATTTCTGTATCAAGTCTGTATATGTTGGTGAATTTAATCCCATAGGTCATAAGGTAATCTGTGATTAGAAGCGTGAGCCCCGGTGTGAAAGAAGATTCCTTTGGGAGTATTAATTTTATTAAAGCTATTTTACTCTGTATATTCCCAATGCTGGCTATGCATATGTATATATTCCCCTCTTTCATAATAAGAATTGCATTTTCAGGCACTTTTTTAATGTCATCAAAATATAATATACTATATTCATATTCTATTGTGAGCGAAGACTTTTTTAGTATTTTCAGATCGTCTGCATATTCTGGCTTCTCTGCTTTCATATTGGCCAGTACCTTTACTATTGTGTTAAATTTCACATTTTTTCCGGTCATGGCTTCGACCTTATCCCTTATATCTTCAGCAATTTTAGTATAATTGCATAAGCCACTGGAAATTGCCATGGAATAAACGAGATTATTGCTTACTATTACTTTTACCGAATCTGAGATTTTAGCCATAAATCATCATTATGTTAGAGTATAAATTCATTTCTATGGAAAATATTAAAATAGATAACATTATATGATTAACACATAAATATATAGAAAAAATAAATAAATCTTAATTCTATATTTTTATAAAAATAAGCATAAAATTAATTAAATGCTATATAATAGATGAATGTACTGGTGTATAAATGAAATTAGGAATTATAGCAAGAATAAACTGCTATTCATGCATAAAGATCGCAAGGCGCATAATAGAGTTAATACCGCCTTCATGGGAAATTGTGCTGGAAGATAAGCTTGCAAAATCTCTAAATAGAAAGGGTACAAATTTTAAAGATATTGATGCAGACATTATAATTGTAATTGGAGGAGATGGCACAATACTTAAAACCGCCCAGCTTTCCAGAGGAAAAATAATGGGAATCAACGTTGGCGGGCTTGGATTCCTTTCAGAGGTAGAAATCGGTAATATAGAAGAATCTGTGTATAATTTAATACAGGGAAATTACAAAACATACGATGTTATGAAATTGAATGTATATGTAAACGGCAAACTTTTTGGCCAGGGCATAAACGATGTTGTGATACATACTGCAAGAATATCAAAAATCAGAAAGTTCAGTGTTTATATAAATGACCGTTTCATGGAAAATACCAGCGCTGATGGCGTGATAATTGCAACTCCTATAGGTTCAACTTCATATTCATACAGTGCTGGCGGCCCAATACTTATACCATCTCTAAAAGCCATGGTGATATCATATATTGCACCCTTTGGTTCAAGGCTGCGGCCAATAGTATGCCCGGATAATACTAAAATTACAATCAAAATTATAGGAAAATTCAGTTCACTGGTTATAATAGATGGACAGAAAGAATCAGTAGTAACTGGCAACGATCAGATAGATATAAGAATTTCAGATGAAAAATTGACATTCATAGAATTAAAAAATTCATTTTATGATAGATTGAGGGAGAAACTGATAAAAGATGTGGTTAATTAGGGAAAGAACACTGAATATGATTATGGAAGCTTCCAAGGATTCATATCCTAATGAATTTGGGGCTTTTCTTCGTGCGGAACATAATATAATATATGAAATAGTGTTGATTCCTGGAACTATAAGCGGCAATGTGCATGTGATATTCCCGATGTATGCAATACCCATAGATTTTACTTATGTAGGTTCAGTGCACTCCCATCCTTCTGGCAATACTCACCCATCCGATGCAGATTTGCATATGTTTTCAAATACCGGCCCGGTGCATATGATAGTTGGATACCCATATAATTTAAACAATTTTTCCGCATATACCAGGAATGGAGATCCTTTAAAGCTTGAAATTATTTAATATTTATACCTGAGTATCCCGCAATAGCCTCCAAATTGTTTTATTATCCCTCCCGAATCGGTATAGTCACTGATTATATGAACATCAACACCAGACATTTCATTAAGAAGCTTTCTGGTTTCAGGATCCTTAAATTTTGATTCTGATATGAGCAATGTTTCCAGCATATTCATTTTTGCATATTTAATCAATTCATCAAAACCATAAACACTAAGCTGTGTTTTATTTAAATTCATAAGAAAATTCTCGATTAATTTTTCATCAGAAGCCAGCCTTGCACCCTTTAAAATTTCATCCGATTTCTTCTCCGCCATAAATTCGTAAATGCCCCGCTTCCCGTTATCGGTTTCCGGAAAATCATAGATTTTTATATTGCTGAATGCAGGATTATTCACAATTTTATCATAAAACTTTGTATGTTCAAATCCCGGCCCCAGTATAATAATGGCTCCAGGATTTTTAATATTCTTCAATGCAGAAATAATTTCATCGTAATAACCGGATTTTATATTTGAAACTTCATAGTCCTTGCCAGATTTTTCGGAGGAGATCTCTCCAATACCCTGGATTCCATAGGATTTTAGCAGGGCAATTGTGCATGTTTCATCATCCATTGAAACAAATACAATTGTATTTCTATAATAGTTTTCAACAGCCTCTTTCAGAAGATTTCGTTCCTCTTCATTAAGGTCTTTTATTACTGTTATTTCATCATCAATTCCAATCATTACGGATTGATGGCTTCCAGAGTTTTCTCCTTCAGTTATTTCACCAAGTATTTTCAGGTTGTCTGTGTATGGAAGAAAATCAATTTTTTCTATTTTTAATCTTATTTTTATTTTTTTTCTCTCTGTAGCTTTAGATCTGGTTAGATCGGAATTCTGTTCAACCCTGCGGAAAACCGATGTTATGATCTGGTCATCCGGGCTTAATATATTTTTTAAGTACCATAGATCATCTACAGTATTGATCATTATGATTATTTTTGAATCCTTTTTATTATCTTCTATAATTTTCACTCTTCTTGATTTTAAATTAAATTAAAAACTTAGCCTTCCATTACTTCGTTAAGCTGTACCAATATTTTCCCGTAATGGGAGCCTTCCCAGTAATACCTTTTGCATACCGGGCATTGTTTGACCTCGGTAAATCTTGATTTTACAGACTCATACGATGCATCCATGGAATCCGTTTTTACAGTTTGAAGCAGTGCATTGCATTCAGGGCATCTTGTGAAAAACAATTTAGGGTCTGGAGGATACATTTTTGCCATCTGCCTTAACTGCATTTTGAAGTCTGGGCTGTCAATATATACTGATTTATCATATCTTCTATAAAATTCATAATCTCTTGTGAGGAGTATAAGGTTTTCCTTCTGGCATTTCTTTAATATATCATTGTCACTGTGGCATTGTGGATACTGTACATTATATCCCATGAGCCGGAGCCACTTGCACAATCTTCCAAGCATATGGTCAGCCATAAATTCAAGCATCTTTCCACCTTGGTGAAATATTATTTTCTATTCCTGAAAGATCAAGAATCCTTGCAACAACAAAATTAAGTAAATCATCCATGGTTGAAGGTTTTGTGTAATATCCTGGAATTGCAGGTGAAACTATTACATTGTTCATGGAAAGTTTTAGCATATTTTCAAGCATTATGGTATTGAATGGCATCTCTCTGGGTACAATTATCATTTTTCGCCTTTCTTTCATGGCAACTGTCGCTACCCGTGTTATTAAAGTATCTGATATCCCTGCTGCAATTTTTGCAAGTGTTGATGAAGAACATGGAATTATGATAAAAGTATCAAATACAAAACTTCCCGAACTTATCCTGGCAGCTATATCTGAATCTTCGTAATAAAAACTTGAAAGTTTTTTTAAATATTCAATATTATAATTTGTTTCCAGTTCCATGACCTTCTTAGCACCGTCAGATACTACCAGATGTATCTCTGCATTATTTATATTTTCCAGAAATTTTACTGCAAGAACTGTCCCTGAAGCTCCTGTAATACCTACTACAATTTTTTTCATATTTTTAAATATTGGTTAATTGGATATTATTTTTTTCATTTCTTCCTGTTAAATACATAATATAAAACTACCATTCCTGCTACTATTGCTACCAGTATGCCAACATACAAATATTCTGTGGATAATGGCTTCACTACTGGCTTTGAAAATGAAAATCCAGGATACGCCCCCAAATTCAGTGCCTCTATATTGGTTAATGCTTTCCCTCCTGATGTAACCTGTGAACCTTCATGTTCAGTTATCTCAAAAGCCGTGGTCATATTTTTTAATGTAGGCGTACCGATCTCTGATAAGGCAACCAGAAACTGCAATCCATATGGATTCATTCCTGTATAGTTAAGGTCGTATACTATTAAATACTGTGTTGATGTATTGAAATTATATTTAACATAGCTTGTATTTTGTATTACATCTGCAAAAAATGCAGTCCAGTCAGCATCAGTTATGGATTCCTTTGTTCCATTATAGTAATAATGAACAGATGGAAGCGTTGCTGGTGCAGGTGGCATTGTAACCGTTGAAGCTGAAGATGCAAATGGAGCCATCACCATAATAAGTGAAAGTATAACTATAACTGCTGGCAAGTACTTTTTCATTTATCCTGTATATTAATTAAGGTTTAAAATCTTTTTCTTGTTTAACACTTATCAGCAAAAGAATTCTATCAATTACTGTCATTAAGTATTTAAATTATGATTTATTTCATGAGATATATGGAAATGTCCCAGAAGAAAATAATAGCAGTTACTCTGATTTTCATTATGCTTATATCATCACTAGCAGTTCTTGATAGTGATATACCTCCTGCAATAACTTCAGTAAATAACGCTGAGAGCAGCAATGGTCAAAATCCTGTTTTGCTTGCATACGTACCTTCCAGCCTGGAATCTTATGTTGGGAATGACCTCAACTCAAGTGGAATTCATTATAATTATTATGGGAACCTTCTAAACGTCAACGATACAAAGAATCAGGGCACAATAACCTATGTTTTCAGTGAACTTAACCGTACTTATGGCATACAGTATTTTATATTTAACAGCTCAGATGATTTTATACCATATGTGCAGAGCCCTGATTATCAGGCTAAACCATATACCCCATCTGATATATATGATGCATATGATATGAATTATATTCATAGTAAAGGATACTATGGCAATAATACCACGATAGTTATAGTAGATGCCTACGGAGATCCAACTTTAAATTATGATGTAAGCGCTTTTGACAACATCACCGGGTTACCACCTGCAAATATTACAACAATTACTCCTGAAGGTTCAATTACATCCACAAACTCTGGATGGGCATCTGAAACTGCTATAGACGTTGAATGGTCTCATGCTATTGCTCCAGGTGCAAAAATAGATTTAGTGCTGGCACCGGGTGATGGCTCCAGGCTTCTTGATTCTGTTGCCTATGCAATTTCTCACAAATTAGGAGACATCATATCTCTGAGCTGGGGGGAGGCTGAGAGCAATCTTTCACTGTCATCAATATCTGAACTTAATAATATATACAAACAGGCAGCAGAGGAAAATATTACAATAGTTGCCGCATCGGGCGATCAGGGTGCTGATGACGGAACATCACATCTTGCAGTTAATTTTCCAGCTTCAGACCCATATGTTCTTGGGGTAGGTGGAACTACGCTTACTCAAACAAGAAGTGGATTTACACAGACTGCATGGGGAAATATCGTGAGTGGTAAAGTTGAGGCAAGCGGAGGTGGATTTTCTTCATATTTTTCAACCCCTTATTACCAGATAGCCCCAAATTATACAGAAAATCAGCGTGGTGTGCCTGATGTATCTCTTGATGCAAATCCAAATACTGGTGTGCTGGTAATTGTTAATGGCGAGGAATCTACACTGGGTGGAACCAGCATAGCCACGCCAATGTGGGCAGGTATAATTGCTACAATGGACCAGTACTTTAACAGGTCTATGGGCGTTGTAAACCCTTTGTTTTATAAAATTTCAGAGACTAAATATTATACAAATACATTTACCCAGATTACATCTGGATCAAATTATGGCTACAATGCCGGGTCGGGATGGAATCCAGTTACCGGGCTTGGAACTCCGCTTGTAAGCAATCTTATCAATGACAGCGCACTGATCTTGAATGGATATGGCACTGTTGCAGTACTGAACAATACATCATATGCCACAGCCATATCAGCAAATGTTGCAGTACCGCAGAATAATGTTGAAGAATTCAATGGAAGCACTTATTACTATCTTGGATTCTATGAAAATACGAATAACTATATTAAATTCGGAATTTCCGCAAATTCCACCGGTTATTATTACAGGTACAGCATATATGAGAATGGAACAAAAACAGAAGGAATGCTTCCCGGTTCTTCCTCTGCAAAGTTAGGTGTAAATATTTCCGGGACTGAAATATCTTTTCTTGTTAATGGAAAAGTAGAAAAAACTCTGAATATTCCACTGGCATTTGCAGGCGATTACCGTGCAGCCGTTGGGGCACAGCAGGATAGTTCACGAATAAATTTTGTAAATATTCCACATGGTACTTATAGCAGTATAGAAGTAAGCAACAGTACAGAGGCAATTAGCTATACAGGAATCTACCAGTATGGATACAGCAATATGGGCAATAACTACAGCAAAATTGTTTTTACTTATTATAAAGCCAACAGTTCACTTGTTGCTTCAATGGGAAATGAAACTAACCAGCAAATATCTGGAACTCATGGTCCTGTGCATATAGTCTATTCCATTAAATTTGGAACAATATCTACAGTTACATTCAGTTTGAGTAATGGCGCTTCAGAATCATATAAAGTGAATGGCTCCAGTGCCCAGAATCCGGATACGCTCTCCGGTGGAACATATGTAATAACAGCCACTTATAGCGGCAAAACTCTTTCCAGAACAATTTATGTACCTTCAATCGATTCTGTTAAATTAACTGTAAATTCAACACCATCATATTCCAGCCCGGAATATAACCTTCTCATAGACCATTATTTCAATTATAAATCGTCCTCGGGCACCATAAATGTGTATGAACTTTCCGATAATAATAATGCTTCCATAGCCTCTTCTGGATATTATACAGGATATGCAAACTCAAATAGCATAAAATCAATAACACTGGTGCCCGAAAAAGTGCTTATTGATGTTTTTGTTCCAAATGGAAATGCAACAGTAAATATTAATGGCAAACCATCAGAAACTGATGGTGGCTATCATTACCTTTATATTACCCCAGAAAAAACTACAGTAAATGTTACGGATACTGGATACATATCAGACAACCAGGCAGTTGAATTGACCCCTGGCGTTACAAGGAATATGTATGTATTGCTTTATCCTGAAAATACAGGTTCAGAAATAACGGGAATCGTGAAAAATATACAATATTATTATGGATTAAGCAATGTAAATATAACATACGATAACAAAACAATAGGCTACACAAATCAATCCGGACAGTTCATATTGTTTCTTAATAAAACCACAACGCTTACATTCCACGAATATCTTTACCAGAATAACACCACTGCTGTTTCGCAAAGTCCTAACAATGTTGTATACATGAGCCCTGAAAGTGTATCTGTGCTTGTATTTAACTTCAAAATTTCATATACCTTACCAATCGGATTCTATTATGCATTTATTTCCTGGGATAAGTATCCATATAGCAACTTTGCAGAATATGTTGTGGCATATGCAAATAACTCACTGATGATAAATTCACATACCGATGTAATAACATCACAGGGTACAGATTTCTCATTCCTTCCAGGCCTCACAATAGGCAAAACCTATTATGTGATGGTTGATGCATATACATCAAACGGTGCTTTCGTTTCATCTAATGAGGTTTCTGTGCACTATACTTTAATATCCTACATAATAACCATGCTGATATTCCTCGGAATATTGAGTTATATTATATTCATAATATTATTCTTAATAAGAAGGGGCAAAAGGAAAAAAGCTTTAGAGGATGAAGAAGACTTTGAATTCTTTGAAAATAATTAAAAAAAATTATTCAATTTCCCTTAATATTTCCTTTCTAGCAATATCCATATTTTTTAATTTTTCATAGCCTGTTTCTATAGACCTGGTTCTTAACCCGCAATCCGGATTAACTCTTATCAGTTCCGGAGGCATTATATTCAATGCATATTCTATTCTATCCTTTATTAACTGAACAGGCTCAATATAATCTATATGTACATCGGTTACCCCAAGGCCTATAAATTTCTTTCTGGTATTCAATTGCTGGAAATATTTTAAATCCTCATATCCTGGCCTTGCTGAATCAGAAGTCCCCAGTTCAAGTGTATCCCTATTTGCAAATTCAAGGTTTAGCCCATCTATTTTTATATCGTTCATAACATTATATAAAAGGCTGTAATCGGTACTGTAGCATACATGTATGGTAAACTCGCAGTTATCTATTCCTTCTACAGATTTATTTAATGAATCAACAACTATATTCATTTCATCTGAATGGGTTGTTGTTGCAGGTTCATCAAGCTGAATCTCAAGCTTTTTGCCTGGATACTTCGAATCCCATAGTTTTTTCAGGCTTTTCATTTCCTCATTAAGCAGTCCAGCAAATGCCATGGCTGTTTCATACCTGTCACTGTAATGCTCATTGAATGACCAGTCCATCATTGTGTATGGGCCTGTAACCGGTATCTTTATGTTGCTGTAATCTTTTGATAATAAATATTCCAGCTCATCGGAGTGGAAAGATTCCTTAATTGATAAATCCTTTACTATGCTTCCTTTCTTGTAATACCTGTTATCAAATGATCTTACAGGACCATAGAAATTAATTCCATCAATTCTATTTGCCTGATGCTCGTACATTTCCCATCTGAACATTTCCCCTCCGACACCTATATTATCAAGGCCGGCACGGTCGAAAATTTCTAATGTTTCCTTTGTAGCTTTTTCTGAAAGTTTATAATATTCATCTGTTCCATATATTTTATGAAATACAGTGCTCAAATACTTTGGCTTTCTGAAACTGCCTATTTCCTGAGATATTAAATAGTTCCCCATTTTATTCACCTATTTTAGATATAAGTTCCAGTTTTTTATCTGCAATAACTCTTGGCAAAAAATCAAAATACTCGCTGTGGCTTATTATAACCCTGTCGGAATTCAAGGATTCTAATTTTTTATTAATTTCAGCAATATTTTCCATTCTTGTATTGTAACCATTTATTAATTTTATTCCCGGCACGGTGGAATTCTCCTTTGAAATTTTAAAATTATTTTCATTGTCATCAACTATTATGGAATAAGGTTTTCCAATTATATTGCTTTTAAACAGTTTGCCTGTAGTTACCAGTTTTGTCTTAAAGTCATTCAATAAATTGATATCAAGAACATCTGAACTGCTGTATGGCAACGGATCATAAAGGACAATATCCTTAATTTTGAACTCTTCAAGGATTTTTAAATAAATTTTTTCAAGCTTTTCCTGGAATTCACTGTATGGTATTTTGCTATTTGACATTTTAAAGAACGACATTGGAGAAGGAAGGAAAGCATTGAAATATTTCCTGCTTTTTGAATATAATGGAAGCGGAGGATTTTCATTAAGTGGTGAAAAATCTTTCGGGTCAATAGAAAGTCCCGCAATATCGGAGATTTCCGGCATCCTGTAAAATGTATTTGTTTCCTTGAACCTTGTAAGTGGGCCAAGGTCTATGCCATCAATTAAGAGTGATAATGGCCTGAATATGTCATACCAGTTAAATAACGGATCTGTATGCTCTATTTCATCTTCTATCAATGCATCGTATAATATTTCTTTTTCAGCTTTTATATTTTCATTGAGCGTTGCGTCCGGAATGTTCCCCTTTTCCCATCTGCCAATATGCAAACGCAGCTCACTGGTTTTCGGGTAAATTCCATAAACTAATTTTTCTACCTTCATGGTAGCAGATATTGCGATGTTAATAAAAGATTTTTGTTAAATATATGATTTTCAGTAATAATGCTCAATCAACGACATTTTCTTTGAGCTCCATATAAGGCTCCTCATCGCTTATCTTCATTTTGGCATTAAGAGGAAGGACCATCTGTTCTTCACCATGCCCGAATGGAGCGCCATACAGCGATGGCTTGTTAATTTCATTCATAAATTTCTGGACAACATCTTCTATTGATGGCATTGGCTCTTCCCTATCAAATATTGCCTTAAAATCTCCGAAAACGAAGCCATTGAACTGTTCAATTATATTTGCAAGCTTCATGCTAAAAAAATAACGGTCAATATCACCAGATGTGACATCTGTATCCTCAATAAAGAATATTTTCCCAGCTGTATCCGGTATAAAATTTGTGCCAAGAAGAGAAGCCACAAGGGAAATATTTGTTCCCATAGAGCATCCTTCCGTTGTGCCAGGAATAATATATTTTATTAATCTATCTCTGTAAATATTTATTTCGTCAGATTTTCCTGACAAAATTTCCAAAAATTCTTTAAAAGAAGGCTTGCTTATGTCATCAACATCGGAAGCCACCATTGGCCCATGGAAAGTAATCATATTTGAATTTCTGTTTATTGCAAGGTGCAGTGCAGTGATGTCACTGTATCCCATAAATATTTTTGGATGTTCCCTGATTGTTTCGTAATCCAGGAGTGAAAGTATGTGTATGCTTCCATACCCTCCTCTTGCACAGAAAATGGCTTTTACATTGTCATCTTTAAAGGCAGACATTAACTCTTCTGCCCTGTCTTTAGCAGGTGCTGCAAGGTCATTTCTCTGGTTAAGTTTCTTTATATTTTTCCCTACAGTTACTTTATATCCCAGTTTTTTAAGCCTGGCAATTCCTCTTGAAAGCTTTATCATATCAGGTGCGCTTGCCGGTGCTATAACCCTTATTTCGTCACCGGGATTAAGCTTCGGAGGTTTTATTCTATTGTCCATATTCATCAAACTCTCTTTTAATTTCATTTAAATATTTTTTATTTTCCATAATGTGAAGTATGGCAGCAGATGCCGCACTTATTGCAACCATAAGATTTTCTCCTGCCAGATCGGGATTTGCAGCAATCCTGAAGGCATCTGAATGGCCTGGAAGCCCTGTCCCAATTTTCATATCTATATGCCCTGTTGGCACTTTAAGGCTTACATTTGCTTCATCTGTACTCCCACCGGCAGGTTCATCTGAATCATCAATATTGAAAGCATCAATACCAGCTTTCTTTAACTCCTGAAAAAGCAACTCATCCATTATATGATTTGCATTGTATTCGGAATAAGTTGGCATTAATTCTTTAATTTCCAGTGTTGTTCCATACCCTTCTGAAATTCCATTAACAAGCTTTTTGACTTTTTCAACAAATTTCTTTAAAAAAACAGAGCTGCTGGACCTTATATCTACTTCCATTGATGCAGTTTCAGGCACAACATTGGATGCCTTTCCACCATCACGTATAACCATGCCTATTACAGTATTTTTATCGCTCCTCGCCCAGTCGCGCATGTTATTTATTGCTGTATACGAAGTAACAAGTGCATCCAGGGCATTGATTCCATAACATGGTGATGCGGCCATATGTGAGGACTTTCCGTGAAACGTAAATTCCATTTCTGCATCAGCAAGCGCCTTTGATCCAACTGCCCAGCGGTCATCAGGATGCATTCCAGTTACAAAATCTATGCCTTTGAATGCACCGGCATCTGCCATTCTGGCTTTGCTGCCTGCATATGGGCCAATTCCCTCTTCGGAAGGTGTGCCAAAAACCACAATTTTTCCCTGGGAGATCATAGACTTAACAACCATGGCAGTTCCATAAGCCCATGCAGCTATCAGATTATGGCCGCATGAATGCCCATTGGGCAAAGCATCATATTCCATTAATATTCCCGCAACAGGGGAACCAACACCATATTCTGCCCTGAATGCAGTATCCATCTCCATATATGGATTTACAATTGTAAAACCCTGTTTTTGCAATTCTTCCATTAATAATTTTGAGGATTTGTATTCTTTACTTCCAAGTTCAGCAAAATCATAGATTTGTTTTGATACGGATAAAATAGAATTTTTATACTGTTTTATGGCTGAATCTATATTCATATTTCCTTATTAATAACGCGTTAATATTTTTAACGAAATTTAAATAATTTTAATCTGTGATTTTATTATTCCGCCGGCAACTTCAAGGAATTGCTTTTCTTTACCCTTTGGTATTATTCCACCGGCAGCAATATCATGCCCTCCCCCAGAACCTCCAGCATCCGCACATGCCGTTTTCATAACCTCAGAAAGGTTTAATCCTCTGCTGACGGAACGCCTTGAACCCCTGGAAGATATTTTTATGTCATCAGAACCAGCGTTAAAGCCGATTACCGGTTTGTCAGGCTTTACAGTATAAAGCGCTATTGCTCCTGCAATGGGCCCTGCCATTTCAGATTCAGGCGCATAAAAATATCTAAGATATTTTTCTTCTTTAAGGTCGCTTCTTGCCCTGTATATATAGTCAATTAACCTGGTTTTGAATATCTTTACATTGCCTATCATTTCATTTCCCACACTGTTGTCTCCAAGGAAATACTGGACAGGCAGTGATTGCATGCCAATTCTGGCATTACCATCAATTATTGAATTCAATTCCTTTGATGTAAAACCAATATCCTCAAAATAAATAACATCTTCTTCCAGATATTTTATGGCATCTGAACCGGTATTGTTTTTTAGAATGGTCAATGCAAGTTTGTTTCCAAGCACTTTATTTTCATCTGTTGTCAGATCAATAACATTTTTTTCAGGGTCTATTGCACTGTTATCCAGAAACTTTTTTACGTCATCTGGATGGCCAGTAAGGCCATAAAAGAAAGGGTCAATAGAATATGTAATTGCATCTGCGACTGTACCTTCAAGGTTCAATGTATGGTGTATTTTATAAGAATTATATTCATCATAAATTTTCTTATTTAGCCCTGATAATCCTCCGATATCCTGCTTATCGGCCATGACACCAGACATAAAAAATGGAAACAGGTCTTTATTATCCTCATCTGCCACTAAGGCAAATATAAATGCCATGGTTGCACCGCATGCTTCCCTTGTTCCGTTTATGCCATAATCCCTTGCGTTTATATTAATTCCAGAGCATTCTCTCTTTTCATAAAAATGATGATCTAATACAATGTAATTTGAATAGTCTGTGATAGATGAAAGCTGGGAAGAACCTGCATCAACTATTATGGTAAAAAGATTCGGATCTTCTTCATAGAGCGATCGAAAACCCTCATTGTCCAGATTTTTTATAAATGAAAGATGGTACTCTATTCTCCATTTTTCAAGAAGTTTTAAAAGTATAATTGAGGAACTTACCCCATCCCCATCATAATGTGCAAGGACTCTTACGTATTTTTCTTTTTTTATCCTTTCAGTACCCTGATGTAAAATATTAAAGAGTTCTTCCCCTAAAATATCATAAATCATAGTGCTCTTTTCAGAGACCAGTCAGCTGATAATCTTCCAGTGCGCTTGTAATATCTCATAAGGCGAAGAATCTTCGACATTATAAGCTGGCTTCCTCTCTTATTGCTAATATCTTTGCTGTTTAACAGAAGGTGTTTTGACACATTCTTATATCTTTTTAAAAGAAATGCAAGATCCTCTGGGATATCATCTTTTATGCCGTTTTCTTCCAGTATTTTTGCCATTTTCTGATGAAGAACTGGTCTTACTCCAGGTACGGTATACTGGTCTCTTAATTTTATGCCAATCATTGAATTTGATAGGCCCTCCTTCTTAAATTTCAGTATTTCTTCCTTTATTTCATCATCGCTCTGGATCCATGAAGGCCTTTCTATTAATGCCATTCTGGTGGAACCTGATTTTCCTCTCTTTCTTGTATGCATTCGTGCCATTGAAATCTATATGGTATTATTACTATAAATTTATTCTTTTTGTTTTTATTTTATTAATTTTGTATAACGCTCATACTCTGATATCACTTCCATGCCTGCAGACCAGATAGTAAGTTCCTGATTAAATATCTTATACGCAGGAAAATTTCCATAGATATCCGATATATAATCCCCCTGTGAAAACCCGCCTATTACAACATTAAGGTTATTGTTGCTTATTATTCCTGATAAGGAAGAATCATTGCCATCCGGTGAAAGTGCTATTGTTTTTCCATCAAGCCCTTTAAGGAACGGTACTATATTTCCATCTTTCATTGAAAGCAGTTCATTCCCATTGTACTCGATTGAACGTTTTTTGAAAAGATCTTCCATTAGCCCCTGAAATCTGTTATATGACCTTGGAAGCTTTGTTTCACTGTTAATATGAATTATATAATTATCCCTTGTATGGACATAAACTTCAAGCATTTTATCTCTATTCAAAATCGATTCCATTGCCATTTCCAGGAATATGTATATTATGTCAGGCCTTCCTCTCCTGTTTGATTCGCCCGGAAAAAACCTTTCAATGCTTGTATGCATATAATTAGAATCCAGAAGCATTTCTGATGGTTTTTTATGGTTCTTCTCTGCAATATTTCTTATTGCTTTATCTTTTGCCATATTTTCCGGAACAGTCTGAAGTTCCGCATCGGCTATAATCAATCTCAGCATAGTTCTATATTATAATTCAAGATTTACTATTTTCTATAAGCTTTATCCTTTTTTCCGTTGAAGGGTGGTCAAGGCTCAACGATTTCATAACATTCTCTGGTATTTTATCTGTTTCAGATATGCGCCTCAGGCCATCAATTAAATAATCTTTATTAACGTATTTCACAGCGTTCAAATCCGCTTCAACTTCATTATGCCTTTTAACTGCAGGTGAGATAAACAAAATAAAGGCAAATAATATGAGAAGAAATAAGGGTGTTGCGTAATAAAATACAGGATTTGTGGATGTGAGCCCAAGAGACATCAGGTTCAGCATGATGATAAATACAATAAAATTGAAGAAAAGAGTTTTTCTGTTATGTTTTAATTTTATATGTGAAAGTTCATGGGCAAGAACGCCAGTTATTTCATCAGTGCTCAGGATTGACATTAAATAACTGGTTATAAACACATACGATTCTTTTTTATTTACTTCAAATGCATTTGCAATTCTGTTATTTGTATTTATTACATATATTTCCGGCTCTTTTATTCCCATTTCTTCCGACAGTTGGGCAGCCTCACTGTTTATATATAAATCATTGAGCTTTTCTGATTTTCTTACAAGTATTGTAACCATTGGATTATTTGCAGAAACAGCCCAGATAAATATTATGAAGCTGTTAAGCAGAATAATGTATGAATATTCGCTTACAATTTTTATGTAACCCTGAGCTATGAGCATTAAAAGGAAAAATATGGAAAGATATATGACATATCTCCAGCTCATATCATCGGTGATATACTGAAATATATTTTCATCAGAATCCTGGTCACGCATTATATCCTTAAAGTGCATAAACATGAATCCGTTGGCTATAATTATAGCTACCATGATTAGAATTGAATAAACAGTAAATCTAACAGAAGAGAGAATTATATAAACAACAAACAATAAAATCATCGACATGTTAGACATTATTGCTGATTTTTGCAATATTTGTTTTTTCTCTGCAGGTGTCACACATAAGCAATTAAAAGCTTTATTTAATACATTGCTTTTTTTGTCGATGGAACCTTCAAAAGATTTATTAAGCTTTTTATATAATGCTATTATGATTAAAATTAAAAGAATTTATGATGAACCTGACAAGGATGATGGCCTTAGAGTTCTTGTGGAAAGGCTCTGGCCCCGGGGAATCTCTAAAGAAAAAGGGCATATAGATTTGTGGATCAAAGATGCAGCTCCATCCACAGAACTTAGAAAATGGTTTAACCACGAGGATGATAAATGGGAAGAATTTGTTGAAAAATATTGGATAGAATTAAATGAAGATGGGCAGATAAAACAGGTTAAGGAACTGGCTGAAAAGAATAGCCCAATCACATTTATTTATTCCGCAAAGAATACTGAACACAACAGTGCAGTTGCATTAAAAAATATAATTATGAATATTAAATAGTTATTTAAACGATAAATTAATATTTTAAAAATGAACATTTCAGATTTGCAGAAATTTTCGAGCCAGAATAAGTTAAGAAAAATCACTGGCCCCCCATGTGACTGGCTTAAAACATTAAACACATTTTCATGGGGTTTCAGAAGTTATGGCAGAACAAACAATGCATGGCAATCATTTAAAAAATTCGATGTTTTTATATTCCATTCAATGAAGCAGGAGTATCTTTTGCAGGATAACTCTGTCTCTACAGGGATAATAGGCATAGGCATAATGGATAAAAAGGAAATTATTGCAGGAGAGCCATATGATGGTGCTTTTACTCCTGAAGGACTAAGGCCGCTTAAAATCTACTTTTCTGATATGTGGATGCTTGGGCAAATATCAAAAATAAATAATGAAACAATATCAGAAAAAAAGAATAAGGGAACAAACTACATTATTAAGGATATTTATAATTTAACATATAATACAATAAGCTTCAGCACAATGAAGGAAAATAATTGCTCCATTTCAACCCAGGGTGCCGTGTCCAGCATCGCAGAGGATAACGGGCAAAGGTTAATGAAATTAATTTTAGAAAGAGTACATGAGCCACATTTAATAAAAGGGCAATGATTCTTATATTAGAAAAACAGCATTGATATCTAATTATAGCTATGGCACATCTTGCAAACAAATACTCCCCGAAATTATAAAAAAACCTTTATTCTTGGTAACAGTGCAAATTTTATGAAAAGATATAAAATTTAAATTTTATAAGAGTATAATATTAATATATTTTTTGATTTTAAAAGAAACTAGACATTGATGCCATATTTGATTCTGCAACCTTAGCCATAGTTGAATTCGAATAGTTGCCATAAAATGTTATCATAAAGATCATATTACTTTTATAACCTATTGCATCTTTGCCAAATGAGGCGTTGAATATTGAATATTTAAAACCATTATATGAATCATTCTGTTTAAAATATGTTCCACTCGAGGAATCCACTTCCCCAATAATCAATTTATATAAACCCGAAGCTATTTTAGAACTATTTGTATCCCCCTGAACCATAATAATGCTGGCACTGGAAGAAAGGTTATAATAGACTTTTTCTGCTTTTGTTATATTTGTTTGTGGGCCACCTGCAATAATTTTTGACATATTATAGGAATTTCCAGTATCTGATTTCATCGTTGCTTTCGAAGGAAAACCAAAGTGAGACTCTGCTACAGCAATATAATAGGAAACTCCTGCCACGATCACTATCACGACTACAATTCCAATTATTATGTATTTAATTTTATTATTCATATTATAGATAATTTCTAAAAACTTCATATTTTAAAATTTTTATACAATTGCAGTTATAAGGAAAACACTAGAATTATTGTGTTTTGAATATATACGATAAAAATTAAAATCTCAATTTTCGTAGTTATTAGAAAATATCTATATACAATTTGTAGATAAATATAAACTATTCTATAAGGACAAAAGTTAGAACGTATCAAGCAATGAAGTATAGCTTTGCATATATAGTAATTATTGCGCAAAATTATTTATTATTTACAGTTGCTCTTCCTTCTTACTCAGTAGGATGTAAATCTGCAATAAGTGCCCATCTGTTGTACTGTATCATTGTTCATTCAAAAGGTTAAATCTCCTGAAATAAAATTAACAATGGCGCTAATATTTATAATACAGCAAAGCATGAAAAATAAATTTTATTTTGGTTCTGGTTTTTTAGTAAAAGGAATTAAATATGCCAATTAGGACAAGGATAGATGTGAACAGTATTTTGTTATATAATATTCATGGTGGATCATAAAATGCAAAACCCGTAGTTGTAACATTTGTGATGGGAACTTTATATCCTTCCAGACCAAGAAAGTGAACTAATATTTAGCAGGATTTAATTTTAATAGGGATTTGCTTTTACCGATATTGTGAACACTCCATTGATATCTACGGTACACGCATCTGGATAATCGCGAATTGTTTATATTATTTTTAAATGATGTGCAGTTAAATTAAATACATATATCAGCCAAAAAATTAAGGGATTAATATTTTCCAACAATTTAATCTTCTTTGAATAGAAATAAATAACATTTTATTCATGCACATATTTCATCTACTTGTTTCTCAAGTACATTTATTTCATTCTTCATTAACATTAATACTTAATTCCGGTATCAATATCGTACTGTAGGGCAATAATTAATTGTAAGAAATTCCCAGGTTACAATTTCAAATAAAAATTTTAAACCTTACAAATTTCAATGTTTTCTTATTTACCCAATGCAAAATTATACTTGCACGGCTTAATAGCAGTAAATTAGTTTAAACCAAGCATTTCAAACATTTAACACCGATTATCTAATTATAAATGTATACAAAGAACATATTTTATTATTATCATAATTGTGTAAAATTGTAATTTATATAAATGTTTCATTAAAACATAGTATTTATTCAATTATCAAGTAATTTGTATTCCTTATTAACCATAAAGTTTTTTATGTACTTTCTTTGTTGATTCATAATAAATATATTGCACATTTCTATAGAAAATTGTATATTCGAATAAAGATAGGATAGGTTGGGATTTGGACCCAAGTAGATGAGATCTGCAGTCTCACGCATAGCTTCTCTGCCACCTATCCATTATTGGATATAGTAAATCTCTATTTATTTTTTTCACCAAATTTCATGAATATA
>NZ_JBBIRC010000009.1:0-36817 GCF_037442045.1 Ferroplasma sp.
GTTTAATAACGCTACAAATGTGGCATTAGGATATTTCCTTGGTTTAATATTCCCAATTGAAATGATATCATTGATATATCTATTCAAAAAAGATTTTTATATTTATATTATTATACTATTATTGATACTTATTAGCATGCCTTTTATACTCAAATTACCAAGTGCACCCGGGATATATTCAAGCATTTATAGTGTCTATATTTACATTTTAATCCTCGTATTTATAAATACGATTATATATAAATTTGTTAACATGAAACAACACTATATGTTTCAAACACAACTATTTGTGGAGAAAATTCTATTAATTTTATCCCAACTAACGGCACAATAGATCATAAAGAAACGAATGAAGCATTGACAAAATATTGTGGAGAGTATACACTATATCCACAATTCTATGTATATCAAACAAATGGAACTTCACTTAATTTTGACTCATCAAATATAAATACCAACTCTTTTACCTGGGCAATATATCAAAATAACATATTTAAACCGGTTAAATATGTGACATTTCTTGCACTTATCGATCTTAATAAAACATATCCATTTAACGCATCAATTGTTTTTCAATCTTCGAAAAATATTAGCAATCTATATTATTTTCTTATTAACTTTAAAAATAATAACTTATATAAGGAATTCTTATATAAAAATAATACTATTACCGATTATGGGTCTGTTGCCACAATCAACAATTCTACACCCATTTATATTAATGTAACTCTTCTTCCAAACAGTGCTTACAATAGTTACTTAGAATTCAATATAGTTTATTATACTGGAGGCGTTTATGTTTCATATATATTAAATATAACAATTATTAATCATTTCCAATACTGGAAACTCAATTAATAATATTAACTGGTAATGTTTTTAGATAATATGGGTATTTTGTGGTTTAATTCGCATTTTATAATATGAATTAATCCTGTTTAGAGCTGTATATGCTGATAAAGTATATTGTGTTAACTGCACTGGTAATAAGCAAAATTGTATTGCGCTGTGAAGAGAAGAACTGGTCTGGAGAAATATATGGTATATATTGGAATAAAGATAGCTAAGAGAAAGTTTGATTACTGCATTATATAGACAGTGAGTTGAATGTGCTTGAAACTGGAATAATGATAAACAATAATAATGGGTTCAGTAAGTTCTTAAATACAATTTAAAAATACAGCAATATCTGAATAGGAATAGGAGTAACAAATATTTACCATATCAATTTATACTATTATTATTGATATTGAATTGCTCTGTATTAATTTACCGTGGCCTATTCTTTCCCTGTCCCTTGGCACATGGGTATTTAATTCTCTTTAATTCTCCATGCTTTAACTTTAATTTCCTTCTATAATGGCGATTCTTTATTCATGTGTTCCCGGATATGTATGCATCTATTTTTATTTTCAATAATTCATTTACTTTCTCCTCTACAGTTTTCCTTATTATCTCATCAGGATTCAATAAGTTTATGACTTTATATTCAATGTTTTATTGTTTCAATACTCAAGCAAAGTATTGTCTCCCGTTATATAGCTGATAATTTTGTTAATAATAGGGATTTATATTTACACAAAATACTATATCTAACCATAGTAAAGGTAATAAACTATGATTATGCAATAGATTAGGATATTTTCTAATAACCTCAAAATTGATATTTTAATATTTACAGTATATATCCAAAATGTAATGTTTTCAATGCTTTATGTAAAATCACTGTTATGTAAAAATTTTAAAAAGGTGGGTTTTTGATATTATCTTCAATATAAAGAATTAAGTTTTAAAAATATGTAATTGTTACATCAAACGTAAATATAAATTTATAAATTGATGTTCCATTACCCATAATGAGTCTGACGAAATCGTCTGGTATGTATAAAAAAGCATACAAGAATTACAGGCATGTATTGCTGGATATTGCAACAAAGAAGGAGCATATAAAAATTAAAGCACAAAATGGAAAAGATTCATTCTGGAACAGGCAAAAAACATATTTATACGCATTGTGTGCTGAAAATGAACTTTGCAACGGAAATCTTGATTTTTTCACTTTTGAAAATTCAATAGTTCCCGGATGCATGAACTTTAAATATAAATCAGGACAGCTATTTATGTGCAATATGGATAAAGAGAATGATTTTCTCGGAACATTTGGAGCCGATGAGTATGCATTTTTAAAGGTTGAAGACGAAATTGTGCTTGATATAGGAAGTAAGGTCGGTGATTCTCCAATTTATTTTACATTGAGCGAGGCTAAAAATGTTATATCTGTGCCTGAAGAAAATTATTTAGACATTTTATTGAAAAATATTAAAGCAAATGACCTTGAAAAGAGGATAATAGTATCCAGTGCAACTTATTGTGGAGGAAACAAAGATTTGTCATTAAAGGAACTTGGAGTAAAATATCAAATTGATTCCGGCGTATTGAAACTGAATGGAAAAAATTCTATAAATAAACTACTTTCCGAAGATAATGAAAGCTTTAAAATCTTTAAAAGAATTCAAATATTAATAGATGGGCCTTCGGAAGAAATAGTAAAAAAGCTTCAGGATGCAGGATTTAAAACACATATCCAGCCCAGAACTTTAAAAGATATTGCAGGAGGCACATCATTTGTCTGTGCTGAACAGCAATAATTTTACCTTTAATAAACTTTTAAATCTTATTTATAATATCTTTAAAATGCACGAAAAAAGAAAAGCACTATTTGTGGATCGGGATGGTACACTGAACTATGATGCCGGTTATACGCACAAATTATCAGACCTTAAAATTTATGATGATATCATTCCTGTATTGAAGGATTTCTATGATAAAAATTATTTAATTATTGTTTTAACGAACCAGTCAGGAATTGGAAG
The DNA here is from genome assembly GCF_037442045.1 of Ferroplasma sp. GTDB lineage: Archaea > Thermoplasmatota > Thermoplasmata > Thermoplasmatales > Thermoplasmataceae > Ferroplasma. Next base: position 2,874 of record NZ_JBBIRC010000009.1, read on the forward strand.
AGGTTATTACACTGTAGAGGAAATGCAATCCTTTAATCAAGAACTGGCGAAAATGTTAATGAAATATGGAATAAAAATAGAAGATTTCTTTTACTGCCCCCATCTCCCTGATCAGGGCTGCAAATGCCGCAAACCGGAAACTGGAATGATCGAAGAAGCAGCAAAGAAATATAATATTGACATAAAAAATTCGGTTGTTATTGGTGACAGTGAAAAAGCTGATGGAAAAATGGCTGAAAAGCTTGGAATTAAGTTTATAAAAGTGCATGGCTATGATTAGGATTTTATAATATCAAAATCTTTTGTATCGTTACCAGATGCTTTGATAACATAATCTGCATATGGCCCTGCAGGTTCAGCTGAACCATCCTTTAAGAAGACTATTCCCATGCCGTTGCTTCCTGCACCATACGATTTAAAAAAACTTCCCAAAAACTGATTTTCAAATAAGGGGGAACCTGTATTTGATACAGGGATCAGATCGTTAATGGAATTAATCACGACCAGAGGATCGCGCAATGATTCAATGCCGGTTACAATAGCAGCCCACAGTTTTGCTGCCAGTCTGGTGGCATCCTCATCATTATTTACAATTCTCATATTATAATAATCCGGGCTCACATCGAATTTTTTTATGCTGAATCCTGCATTTCGGCTTATAATGTTGCTGAAAGGATCAAATTTAGAAGTGTTTAATATTGCAATTTCTCTTCCAGAATTCTGCGCATTTTCAATAATCATAGCCGCAAGACCTATTTTCCCATCCCCTGAAGGGCCTGCAATAAGTGTTGCTCTTTCTCCATCTGTAATGCCGCGCAAAATTTCTGTTTTAGGATCAAGCACAATGGCTGTATCTGATTGTTCCCTTTTAAAACCAAGAAATTTAGAATTGGATGAATCCGGTGATGGAAGTTCTTCCCTGGTACTGTAATCAAGTTCAAGAAAATTTTCTATTTTTGCCTTGTATGTATAAACTATTTTTTTCTTTCTTGTTATTACCGGTTTTTTAATATTTCCTGAATAAAGATGATATTTTGTACCCTTCACTTCTTTCCAGTTAAGCTCAGTCCCAATGCAATCCTGTATCATTCCAAGAATTGTATTGTTTAAGTCCTGATCAGGTTTCTGTTTTAAAAATTTGTCATTTCTTTGCATGTAAATTATCTTAACAAGGTACTTATCTTCCTGAAGAACATAGGGATTTTTTAATGATTTTTTATTATAATACATAAACCAGAACATTATTCCCTGCCCTTCACCGAGTTTTTCAATTACATCTTTTATATTGCTGAATTCTACACCGGTATCATAATAATCTTTATCTTTTCTGTTTCCAGAAATAAAATAATGATTCATTTCTGGCATTGCATCAATAGGGTCAAGTTTGAGCGATTGCTTTATAAATGAAAATCTGGTATCAGTATTCAAAAATACATGAAGCCTGTTTTTGCTATTAAAGTAAAAAAGCCCGAATTTAGATCCTATAACACTGTAAAGCTTTTTATTATACACAGAATCTGATGAACCATTTATAACTTCATACCAGGCCATTTTAATGCACATAGACTTAATCGTTATTTCTATTTAAATTTTGTCATATCAGGTCATACTATCAGATCATACAATAATATTTATAACTTATTTCATTATACATTTTCATGATTTGAATGGCGGTGCATTAAAATGTTTTCCATGGGAATTGATCTTGGTACAGGCAAAACTGCTGCGGCTGTTACAGTCTTTTCGGAATTAAAATACAGTACTGTTATGATACCACTTTCTGATAATAAATCAAGTACTTTTGTTAAAAGTTCCGTGACATTTGATATGTCTGACAGAATATATACTGGAAATGAGGCAGAAAAAATGCTAAAAAAGGAACCTGATGGCAATGCATCAAATTTCAAAATTAAAATGGGAACCGATTACCTATATGAAACCGGGGGAAAATTCCACATGCCTGTGGAGTTAAGCGCCATAATGCTCAAACTGGTAAAAAATAGGGCAGAAGAATTCATGAATTCAAAGGTTAAAGATGCAGTTATAGCTGTCCCTGCATATTTTAATCAGAATCAAAGGAATGCAACATATGAAGCAGCATCAATAGCAGGAATAAAAGTAAAAAACATGATAAGTGAGCCAACAGCTGTTGCAATATCATACTGGAATAGCATGAAAAACAGAAGTGCAAGGAATATAATGGTATTCGATATGGGTTCAGGAACAACAGATGTAAGCATTGTCCATGCAAGGGATCAATCTTTTACTGTACTGTCTACATACGGAAATACAAACCTTGGCGGTTTGAATATGGATATGGAGATAGAAGATGCTTTAAAATCCAGGCTAAGGAATCTTGGAATAACAAGTTATCCTCCGGATTTGAAAATTATTGCTGAAAAAATCAAAATTAAACTTTCAAGGCATGAATCCGCATCTGTTATTCTCGGAAAAAACAAAGTAAAATTTTCAATGGATTCACAGCAGCTCACTCAAATAGTAGAAAGAATGACCCATGAAATCTTTAAATGCATTGATATGGCAATAAACAGGTCGGGAATAACAAAAACTATGCTTGATACTTTAATTATAACAGGAGGCCCCACAAAAATTCCATACCTGTTCAATGCAATAGAAAAATATATGGCAATGTCTGCAGTAAAAAATATAAATTCTGAAACATCAGTTGCAACAGGTGCATCAATCATTGCAGCAGGCCATATCACTGGAGAAAACGGCCAATCCAGGATTAAAATAAATGATATTGTTCCAATATCACTTGGCTGCGTAATATTAAATGATTTAGTTGTTACAATGATACCGGCAAATACACCTGTGCCATGCTCCAGGACCAGGCCATTTACTACAATAAAGGATTACCAGAAAGAAATAGAAGTAAAAGTTGTGCAGGGAGAGCGGCCACTGGGTTCAGACAATGTATTGATGGGCAATTTTAGGCTTACCGGAATAAAGCCGGCGCCCAGGGGAGAAGCATCCATAAATGTAACATATAGTGTTGACAAAAATGGCATACTCAAAGTTTCAGCCATTGATAACGCCACAGGTTCCAGGAAAGAGATCAAAATAGAAAATGCACTGCAGCACAGCAGCGATGAGGTAAAAGAACTTAAAGAAACTGTTAAACGATACTTCAATGAGGATCTAAAAAGAAAAAAAATGGCAGAAGTAATGAATAATGCTGAGGAACTCCTTTATAAACTTAAAGGGATCGCCAACAAACAGCTCACATCTGAAACAACCCATTACAATATTAATAAAGACATATTGAAACTCAGCAAGGCCATACAAAATAATAATATTGCTCTTTTATCTCAGCTGGAAGCAACATATAAAAAAGAATACAGCATATAAAACATCACTTGTTGTCAAAATATTCTATGGCATCTTTATAGAATTCATTCCTGACATTTTTGTGTGTTTCAGGGTTATGATGCCCTATTATTCTTTCATCATCTACAGTATCCAGAAATTCATCAATTAATGATGGGGATAAGGACATAACCATTAATGATGGGCCAGTATCGCCTGTAATATATATTTCCTCATTCTTCTTTGAAAATGCAATAAATTTCTTCAATAATGCAATGCTTTCTGAAGTTTGTATAACATTGCCAGTGGACATCAGTACAGAATTCAGAGCAAACATTTCTTCCATTCCCCTTTTCATTAATTCTTTAATATCAAAATTTAAATCAATTATTTCATTTATTCTTTTGTATTTCTCATCCAGCCAGGAAGAATAAAATAATGATTTTATAACCTGTGAATGTGCATCAGATGTCTGGTAATCTATGTTTTTTGGGAATATTGCATATTTTATTTTATTAGCAAGAGCAGGAACTTTCACTGCAAAGGAATCTTCCTCCATTATGCCTGGAAACGAAAGCCATATGGATGGCCCATTTATTGCAGCCCTTGTGCCTGATCCAGAAACAAGCCTTGCATATCTCGAAACAAAACTGTCATCCAGAGAAACAGCATCTCCAAAAACATTTTTTACAATGCTCCTGGAAACCGCAGACGCAACTGCGGATGATTCGCTCAATCCTTTTGCCTCCTTATATTTTCTATATCTCTTAATGTAAAATAAAAAGCTTCCTTTAATACCAGTATTTTTTCTGAATATTTCAAGTGGTTTTTTATATCTTTCATTGTATTTATTGGCCTGTTCACCATCAAGAATTACTGAATCCATTCCAGGTTCATCTATGTATTTACATGCACTGTATACAAGTGAAAAATCTGTGTTGAATGATATTGAAGGGTTATAAGCTATTTTATAATAATTATCGTAATAGCCCAGGAATTTTTCAAATGCCTTAATTGGATAACTGTAGGCTATAGAAATTTTCCCGTTCTCCGGTCCTGGCATATAATTTTCCAGCCTTCTATAAAGCCCAAGGTCTATTAATTTCCTCTTTATGTTTTCCCCTTCAAATTTATAATCCATAAAAGGTTATAATTTCATAAAATAAATAGTTACATAAAGCCCAACCATAATAATAGAATTCCAATAAATTCAGCATAATAAAGAAATACAGGTATAGCTGCAATATAAAGCGTTCCGGCTATAGCCACAATTATAACTCCTGCAATTATGCTTAAAAGCTTGTTGCTGTGGAATTTCTTATAGCTTATTGCTGCAATTAAAATTATAAATGTGGCAGCAGGAAATGTTACAAAAGATGATGAGATTGTTACACTTAGGGGAAGTACCCCATATACTATGTGGCTATTTATTATATTTCCAACAGGAGAAACAATCAGTGTCACGACAAGAAAAACTGTTGCAAGTGTTGAATAGATATAGTAATAATTCAGAAATTTTTTATTGCCAAACAGAGCAAATGATCCAAGTGCAAGAAACTGTACAAGTACAGCAACAAGGAATAGATAAAAGTCTATTAAAAATCTGGAGTATATTTTATCCGCCATCAATATTTCAAGAAAAACTGCAACTGTAAATACTATTAATCCTGCTGACCAGAATAGAAGATTTAATTGCTTTTTGGCAATGTACTTCTTTACAATAAAGAAAGTAAGGCCTGCACTCAATAGAAATATAACTATGGTAGAAAATGTAACAAATCCCTGAGAAGTAACTGAAAACATAATAGAATATTGCAAATTGAAATATAAATATATTTAATATTACTCGCCTGGAAAAACGGCATAAAAGTTTATTTTAAAAAATAATTAATAAAATAATTCCACTATATACCTAAACAATTATTTATTAGAAATGTATTTACCTCCATGGATTATAAAGTTGCGGATATAATGACAAAGAACCCACTTTGCTATACAGTTCCCAGTTCAATTTCTGAGATAATTAAATTATTGATAAAAAATAACATTACCGGTGTACCAATAAAGGATAACCAGAATAAATATCAGGGCATAATAACAAGAAGGGATATATTTTATAATCCTGATGAAACACAAACCGCGCTTGTTATGCGAAAGGCTCCAACTGTTAATGAATCAGATTCCATAAACGTTGCAGCAAAACAGTTGTATGCGCAGAAAAAAAGGCATATTGCAGTTGTTAATGATAATAATGAAATAACAGGCATCCTTACCCCTCAGAACTTTTTAAATGTGATAAAGGAAAAATATGGCAGGGTAAAAGTTAAAAATGTAATGGAATACAGTTCGGTGCCATGCTGGGAAGAAACACCGCTCTCTGTTGTGCTTTTAATGATGAAGCTTTCACAGATTTATTCTTTTCCTGTCATAAATAAGGCAGGGAAATTTACAGGGCTTGTAACCGATAGGGATATTTTTGATAAAGTTAGAATGTACCAGACAATTGAATCCACCCAATCAGGCATAGCCGATGATGAGGATCCGTGGTCATGGGACGGAATAAAGAATGTATTTACATACTTTATTGAAAAATCCAATATTAAAGTCCCGGATATAAGCGTCAAAAAACTTGAAGTTGGGCATCCTCAGGTAATTTATCTTGAATCAGACCTTGAAGATGCAGTGAATTTCATGGCGGAGAAGAATTACAACCAGCTTCCTGTGCTTACAGGCCACGGCGATATTTATGGCATGCTTTATGATATAGAGATAATGAAAATTTTTAATGATTAATATGTACGACGAAACAGTTGAACTGGCAAAAAGAAGGGGGTTTTTCTGGCCTTCATTTTCTATTTATGGTGGCTTTGCTGGCCTTTACGATTACGGTCCGCTGGGTGTTCTATTAAAAGATAACATCATTAGAACATGGAAAGAGTCATATTTATGCGATGATGCTATCTTCCTTGATACACCAAATGTTACTCCTGAACCTGTATTCAAAGCATCAGGGCATATTGCAAGGTTTTCTGATATTGCTGCAGAATGTGAAAAGTGCAAAACAAAATCCAAGCTTGAATCAGTACTCTCATTTAATCATATTTCAGACATTCCTGTAAATCTTGAGGATGCAAAAAGGATAGTTTCTGAGAATAAATTAAAATGCCCTGTCTGCGGAAATATAATAAACAATGTCTACGATTTTAATTTAATGTTTAAAGTATCCGGAGATTATTATTTAAGGCCGGAAACTGCACAGGGAATATTTGTAAATTTTAAACTTTTGAATAATTACAATCGTGGGAAGTTTCCTATGATAGTTGCCCAGCAGGGAAAGGGATTCAGGAATGAGATATCACCACGGCAGAGCCTTATTCGCCTCAGAGAGTTTAACCAGTGCGAAGTAGAAGCCTTTTTTGATCCAGAAAATTTAAAATTTAAAGAACTGTATGAATACAAAAAAATCAAAATTAAGCCAAACACAGGTGGTGAGTTTTACATTACTGTAAAGGAAGCATTTGAGAAGGGGCTTATAAGCAGTCAGGCATTTGCTTATTTTGTATTAAAAACACAGATAATATTAGAAAATATGGGAATAAAAAATGAACTACTAAGGTTCAGGCAGCACGATCCAGATGAGAGAGCGCATTACGCTGCAGACTCCTGGGATGCAGAAGCACTTATAGATGATGAATGGTTTGAAATAGTTGGGATTGCCAACAGGACAGATTTTGATTTAAAAAACCATCAGGCAAGTTCCGGTGAACCAATGAAAGTCAAAGCCGAAGACCATGAATTCATTCCATATGTAATAGAACCATCATATGGCATAGACAGAATTATTTTATCGCTTCTTGCACAATCTATGGAAAAAAGGGATAATAAAAATGTACTTAAAATTCCATACAAAATCGCACCATACCATTTTGCTGTATTTCCTTTAATGAAAAAAGAGAACCTTAAGGAAAAAGCAGAATATATTTATAATGAATTAAAAAAACTGGATAAATATATAATATATGATGATGCTGGAACTATCGGTAAAAGATATGCAAGGCACGATGAAATCGGAACGCCATTTTGCATTACTATAGATTATCAGACGCTTGAAGATGATACTGTAACTCTAAGGTCAAGAGATACAACAGAACAGGAAAGGATAGGAATAAATAAAATTCTGGAACAGCCCTTTATAGATTCGCATATTTATAAAAATTAATATTTTTATTCATGAAATATTGTTATTTTCCTGGCCATGCTGTTAATTTATTCAATAGCGGTTCTGTATCTGAAACTCCTGAGAAATTATTCCTAATCTGCATTCATCTCTGCCATTTCTTTTATCTGGCATCTCATAGATCAGAATAGCTTATCATTAAAGCCTGTTATATACTGAATGAATTCAGATCTATTGCTGGAATCATCACCCATTAGTTTAAATTTCTATAATACATAATTGCATCCAGAATTTATGAATAATTATAATACTCTTATGTTTCAATGTAGCTTGAGCGCAGGAATAACAATTAAATAAAGGATAATAATAAGTCAGCATGGAACGATATTTAATGTATCCAGATATAAGCAGCAATTTTATAGTTTTTGTCAATGATGATGATTTATGGAAATATAATTTAAACGATAAAAAACTTACAAGACTAACATATAATATTGGAATTGTAACCAATCCATTTATAAGCCCCGATTCAAAATCTGTTTATTTCAGAGTAATGTCAGGCAATGGTGCAGATTCAGCAGATATCTATAGAATAATCCTTGATTCAGGTAATTTAGAAAGAATCACATACTTAAATGGAAAAAGCACCAGCCGGCGCATGTTTACATTTATAGCAGGTTTTCACGGGAACACACCTGTAATATCGATAGATGCCTATTATCCATTCAGCTCTCCAATGCTGTACGAACTTCAAGGTATAAATTTAGTGCCATTAAATTATGGGCCGGCAATGAATATAATATATCACGAGGATTATATAATACTGGGCAGAAATACAATAGACATGCCGCACTGGAAAAGATATAAGGGCGGTACAAGGGGAAAAATACTTGTTGGCAAAAATAATGAGTTTAAAATAGCAGTAGATCTTGATTCTAACATAAACTCGCCCATGATAATTGAGGAAAGGATCTACTTTATATCGGACCATGAAGGAACTGCAAATATTTATTCCTGTGAATTTGACGGTTCAAAAATTAAAAAAGAAACTAATTTTTCGGAATATAACGTAAGAAACGCAAGAGCCAATGGAAAAAATATAATATTCCAGATGGCTGGTGATCTTTATATATTTGACAAATCAGGAATAAATAAAATTGATATTAATATCAATACTCCAGAAATAAAGAAAATCGATGCCACAAAAAATTTAGAGGATTATGTAACATCATATAATATAGCAGATGATGGCAAAAATTTTATGCTTATTTCCAGAGGCCAGTTATTTCAAACAGGGATTAAAAATGGATATATTAATAATATAAAAGATTTAAAAAATTATTTGTCTGTATTTGGCAAAGACTGCATAATTTCCTACATATACAATGAGGAAGAAAACAAAATTGCAATATTTGATTTTAAAGGAAATAAGTTGAAATCGTTCAATTTTAAGAATGGCATTATAATATCAATGAAATTGTCACCAGATAATAAAACGCTGGCACTGGGCAATAACAGGTTTGAATTATTTTTGCTGAAACTTGATAATTTTGAGCTTGAGAAAATAGATGAAAGTGAATCAGATTACATCAATGATTTTTCATGGTCCAGCGATTCTTTTTTACTTGCTTATTCATATCCAGAGACAAAGTATTTTTTGAGTTCAAATGGCAGTTCTTCAATCAAAATTTATGATGCAGGAGACAAAACAAAACACCAGGCGAGTACGCCCGGCTATGTTGATTTTTCACCAGTATTCAGCCCTGATAATTCTTATATTTATTACCTTTCCAAGAGGTATTTTGATCCTGTAGTCGATGAGCTTGTATTTGACCTGGGTTACCAAAATATAACAAAACCGTTCGCAATACCTGTAAAAATGGGAGTACAGCCATTGTTTTCCGATATCAGTTCAGAACCCATGAATGAATATTCTTTGGAAAACCTGCCAGCAAAGAGCAATTCTTTCCCTATTGACGCAAGAAATTATGAGTCAATTGTCCCGGTTAAGAATGGTGTGCTATTATTCTATTTTAACGTTGAAGGCAATATGAAATATTACCTCTTTAGCAATGGAATAAGAAGCGGAAAATTGGTATTCTTTGACCTTGAGAAAAGAAAAGAAGAGGACTATGAGACCAATGTCATAGATTTTAAAGTATCAACAAATAACAAATATATGGTTTTCAGAAGGGAAAAATCTTTTATATTGAAAAATCTGGATGATAAAACCACTGACGAAATAGACATAAAAAGATTAAAGCTTGTTATAAATCCTGAAAATGAATTTTCTAACATGATCTATGATGTTTTTAAATTAATACAGGAGAATTACTGGAATGCAGCTAAGGTAGAAGAAATGGGGACAAAACCATATGAAAAATATAAAAAATTGTTGCCAAAAATAGCTTCAAGGTTTGAACTTTCTGATTTAATCAGAGAGATGCAGGGCGAATACTCCACATCTCATTCATATGAAATAGGTGGCGATATAACTCCAATAGAAGCAAAAAGCACTGGAAAACTTGGTATTGATTATATTTATAAAAATAACCAGTATATAATAACAAAAATTTACGGCGCTGACGAATCTAATGAAAACGAGAAATCCCCATTATTATTTACTGATATACAAGAAAACGATGTTATATTATCAATAAATAATGTTGGCCTAAATGGCAATATGAATATTGATAAGGCTTTATTAAACCATGCAAATGAAATAGTAAAACTCGAAGTTAAGAAAAATAATAAAATCAATAATTATTTTGTTAAAACTTTAAGCGATGAAAAGTTTTTAAGATATAGATCATGGGTAGAATTCAATAGAAATTATGTGCATAATAAAACAAATAATAAAATTGGATACATACACATTCCAGATATGGGCATGAATGGATTCAATGAATTTTTCAGGCTATATTCAAGGGAATCCAAACTGGATGGCCTTATTGTAGACCTTAGATTCAATGGAGGCGGCTTTGTGTCACAGCTATTGATGGAAAAACTTGCAAGAAAAAGAATAGGCTATGATGTCCCAAGGAGAGGAATAATCACACCATATCCGCAGGACTCAGTTGATGGCCCAATGGTTGCCATTACAAATGAATATGCAGGATCTGATGGCGATATTGGAACTTTTGTATTTAAAGAATACAAACTTGGTGATGTGATAGGAACAAGAACATGGGGAGGCGTCGTTGGCATTAATCCCAAAATTAAACTACTTGATAATACAACTGTAACACAGCCCCAATTTGCAACATGGTTCAAAGGTGTGAAATACGGCATAGAAAATTACGGTGTTGATCCAGATATATATTGTGAAAATATGCCACAGGATTTCTTAAAAAATGAGGATAACCAACTGGACACAGCTATAAGGAATATAATGGAAAAGCTTGATAAATATAAGAAATTAACCCTAAAATAATATTTAATTTTATTAATAATACTTTTAAGGAATAGTATTTTTACTTTAAAGCAATTGTTACAATAAATTATTTTGTACCGTTTAAATAAAAGTTATTTTTTGAAATCAATTCAAATTACTTTTAGAATGCTCTAGAATATTTGTTATTTTTGCATTATCCGTTTTTATTTGAAACGAAAACTATACATATTCGTTTTTAATTAATACTGACATGGAAACAGAAGAGACGTTGATATTATTGAATAACTGGTGGTATAATAGCAAGGTAAACCAAGAATTAATACAGAACCACAAAAGAAATATTTATAAACAAATTTATCAGGATATTATCAACTATAGAGAAATTATAGTATTGACCGGCCTCAGAAGAGTAGGCAAAACAACAATAATTTATCAGGCAATAAATGAACTATTGAAAAATACTGACAAATACCATATAGTATATTTCACCTTTGATTATAATAACGATACTTTGCTCCATATCTTAAACGCTTATCAGAGCATTACAGGAATTAACTGGAAAATTGAAATCATTTATGTCTTTCTCGATGAAATACAATTATTAAGAGACTGGGGTTCTCAAATAAAATTAATTTGTGACGCGTTCCCAAATGTAAAATTCATCCTTTCCGGTTCTGCTTCTTTGCAATTAGAAAAAACATCCAGTGAAAAGCTTGCTGGACGATATTTTTTGCACGATATACCTGTATTATCAATAGATGAATATTATATGTTAAAGTATGACAGAGCAATAGATAATATAAAACTATATGAAAATGAGATTCTAATTTGTTTCAATTCATATATCAAAAAACCGTTTCCAGAACTTGTTAATATAGATGAAGAATCAAAAATAATTGAATATATAAATCAAACCGTTATATCAAAAATATTTGGCCTTGATATAATACAGGAATTTAATAAACCTGATATAAATCTTCTTTATACTCTATTAAATATATTCTATTCGGAGCCTGGCATGATATTGAATATCGATGCATTGTCAAGGAAACTGTCAAAAAGCAAGAAAGATCTTGAAGAACATATTTACATTTTAGAATTTTCAAAATTAATAAAAATAATAAAGAATTACAGGCCTTCCATGATGTCTGAATCAAGAAAATTAAAAAAAATATATCCATATGACATATCTCTGGCATTATCCAGATTTCATAATATTGATAAGGGAAAAATATACGAAACGCTGATCATAAATAAATTTGGGATCAGCAAATACTGGAGAGAGAGAACAAAAGAAGTTGATGCATTAATATGTTTGGACAATAAAATAATACCAATAGAAATTAAATCATCAGATACAATGAAAGAAGAATACACAACTAATCTCAATTATTTTATTGAAAAATACAACTCGAATTTAGGAATTATTTTGTATAATGGAAAGGAAGATCTTACTGGAAAAATTAAATTGAAAAATATAAAGAAAATAATATTGTATGGTTTGATATAAAAATAAAATACTGAAAGTAGAACTTAAAAAAATAAATTATAAGAAATTATTTTTCAAACGCACATCAATTTATAAATTTGAAGTGATCGAGCTGATAGAAATTACAGTTATAATTAAATTAACTTCTTAAACATGCAAGTATAATTTTAGAGTGATGCATAAAATAAATTATTTCAACCATTAAAATGCATTAAATAATGACATAGGCGAGATTTTAGGCAATTTAATAATTGCTATCGAGTTTAAGTAAGAGAATAAACCGTAAAAGAAACTTTTACTAAGAATAAAAGTGAAATAAACATAATCAGGATATAAAATTGGGTGATAAATAACTCTAGATAATTGGGAATATAATAAATATTAAAATGAACCCAGTGACGACAAATTATAATTGAGAGTTTTAAAAAATAATCTGGCGAAAATCTGAGAACACAAGGAATCTGCGCCTAAAGATAATTTCGAAAATCACAAGTGGCATTTTTAAATATTGTTTATGATAATTCATAGTTAATGAAATAACTCAATTATGCTCATTTTTTACTATAGAAATTAAATTATATTGGTCATGTTAAAATTGAGAAATTTTCTAGTCGCCGTAATGTATGTATTTTTTATGCCCTTTAAATTAATGGTTATTATTTTGGATATAGAAAAATTAATATTTATTTATATATTCCATATTTATGTCTCAGACCCTTAACAGGTCTCTATTGCCGAGTTCCTTATTATAATGCTTCCATTCCTGTTTGCTTACATAATTTCAAAATTATCTATAAATAATAAATACCATGAAATAAACAAAAAAATACAGCAGATATCTGGCATTAAGAATTCCTTTATATCACTGATAGAAAAGGAATATAACATGGATTATCACAGAGCCTTTATAAATCGTCAGTATAATAAAATAATCAAAAGGAGGCAAGTAATAGGAGAAAAGAGAACTAAAACTATTAAAACACTTAATTAATCAAAATGCTTCCGTTTAGATCAACAGCATTATAACCCATTTTTGCCGGTAATCTCGCTTCAAATTCACTGCACAATTGTAAATATCAAATTTAAAATTTCAAGAAAAGAGGCTGAAGGAAAAGGTAAAGGTGTAGCAAACTCATATCAGTAAAATCAAAATAGAAAGAGCAAACAAAAATTAATATGCTTATTAATATTCATATTTTATGGCTACCATTATAAATATAAATAGAAATAAAACTGTAACAATTATAGCTTTAAGCTTAAGTATATACCTCGCAATACTATTGATGCTGTTTTATTTTAATGCATTTCAAAATAAATTTATTATATTGTTTGCAATACCGTTGATTTTGACCGTCCTGATAGCTGCTGTATTTACCTACCAGATATTAAAAAAATTAAAACTTTCGCACAAAAGGGCAGCTAAATACATCATCCTTGTCTTTGTAATGGCATATATTTTTCTTGAATCTGTTTTTATAATCATAGATATACACACTCCTGTAACTCTTCTTCTGCTAATACCGTTAAATCTTGTAGTTATGTCTCTTCCAATATACATAAAATTAAGAACTGGAAAAGATTCTAAACCTTCTGGAGAATACAGCCAAAAATTATCAGAAAGATTAAAGAATTTAATTGGTAGCAACGCGCCTGAGGTGTGGATATCTCCAAAAAAGGCTTTTACTTTTGGCGAAGTGCATTCCAGTGATCCAATTAAAATAATTATATTCGAAAGTACAATGGAAGAACTGAGCGATGAGGAGCTTGATACCCTGATGCTGGAGCTTTACTATAAAAAAACAATGAGTGGGCACGGAGGCATTGTATATAGAATATTTCTCTTTTATATGCTCCTGATAGATGGATTCACAGTAACGTATCTATTTGATATGAATGTTCCTGGCAAATATACGCCATATTTTTTATTGGTGCAATTTATTATATTGCTCCTCGCTGTTATGTATCCTCGTATATTATTAAAAACAAAATTCGCCAAAAACTATTATGCAATAGATCACAAAATAATGGAAATATACAATAATGAAAATGCGCTGGTTTCGCTTATACAAAAGGAGTCTAAATTAGATTTTCCTGGAACTTTTACAGCAAGACAATATGACCGGATGAACGCGAATAGGATGAAAATAGCTGACAAGAGAATAAAAAATATCGAATTTATAAATTGAGAAATTAAAATAATATTGTCGTGAAAGTTTATTATTCAAATTTTCTATTTTTTACCGATTAGCAAAAATTAGAGGAATCGCTAGGAAAAAATTATAAATATTATAGATATGCAATATTTTGGATGTTGAATTTGCCATAGCAGATTATTTACCAATTTCAATAGAAGGAGCAATTTCCAGATTTCGAGAAAATACATATTGATGAAAAATATAAATCAAATAACTCAAGAATATATGAAGAATAATACTGATGGATACAGGAAAATCAATGAATTTTTATATAGAATTTTTAATTACAATATAAATGCTTTTGAAATCACAGAAAATGAGCAAAAACAATATATGGATGAACTTTGCAATATTGATCTAAATTTATAGATTATACAAAATAAGATTGAGAAATTATCATTAAATGAGAAAAAGGCAATATATGGAAAATACTACCCTGATATAAGGGAAAAAGCAGTTAAGACAAGTGATAAGTTCTATCAGATTTTCATATCCAGTATAGCTCTTAAGAAGATAGACCATGAGTTTTACACTTTCTTTAATTTGTATTTAATCTGGCTAAATTGCTTACTAAAAAAATTCATAATTCGGATAAATAAAATATTGAAAAAACATTATGATTAATGAAATTTATATAATAATTTATATCAATGTTACATTTACATACTTTAATAATAAGAAACTTTTGAAAAAAAAATTCTAATTGAAAGAATGAGTGAATTAAACGTATTAGTAGAGGCAAATATTCATAAAGTACCGTGTAAAGTTGAATTATTATTGAACAAAACATCAAGCATTTATTTATTTTAAGAAGCAATAGGGTATTGCTTTTATTTGATATAAATCTGTCTTTGGTATAATATATGATAAAATTCATCGAATCCAATTTTAACGCTATAATCACTGCAGAAATGCTAATAGATTATATATAAAAAATAATTAATCTACGACTGGCTTATCATTGCTTGCCAGTTTTATTAAGACTTCTCTTTCTGTTATTGTGCCTGTGCATTTCCCAGCTCCATCAACAATTGATAATATGTTAACATTATTCTCCTTTAGCACTCTGACTGCATCGGTTACATCATCATTTATGTTTACATTTGCAACTTTTTCAAGATGCATCTGATTTACCTTTCCACGGTCTATTGCATCCTTTGGAAGCAATAGTATGTCTATTACATATAATGTGCCAACAGGTTTCATATTTTCATCTATAACTATTGAATATGGAATATTTTTCGATAATAGTTTTTCCAGTGCTGACCTTAATGGATCATTTATGCCAACAATCATATCAAGTCCCGGAATTCTTGCATCCATGACTTTAACATTCATCAAATTCTCAGCAAGTATTTTTCCTTCCTTGCTGATATCCATCATATCATCCGATGTTTTCATTGTTATTGCTTTTACTTCTGATAATATAAATCCTACCACGATCCATACCAGAAACAGTGATGTATACCATGATACGGTGGAATATGCTGAATAAACAAGAACGACCGAGCTGATAATAGCTCCAGTAAGGGCCAGTATAACTTCCTTAAACTCTTTTAAGCGCACAAAAATTCCTTTTTCCGTACGGGACATCAACCTTCTTGCCCTGCGCAGACCAACACGTATTAAAGAAAAATTTGCACTTACATGAATAAACAATCCGCCCAGGGCTGCTACTGTGCCCAGGAAGATAAAGGCGGTTTCTACAGTGATATAATGCATGATAATCAATGGAAGGATTACCATAATAGCACTGACAGATGCCGATGCAACTACTGGATTATCTTTAATTTTTTTTGCAAAAATTGAGGGAAATGATTTGTCATACCCCATCCTGAAAAATGTTCTGGACGCCGCTGAGCCAAAAGAGAGTATAGCCAGTATAGAATCATTGATAACTGCTATGCCTGCAGCATAATACAGGTATATTCCATATTTTCCAAAATTATGCAGTATTATTGATATAACAGGAAGCTTATCGGATGTTGATATTATAATTTGGTTCTGCAAAATTAAATTTGCAAATGCATATACCATTAAAGTCGCAAGCAGGCCGCCTATAAGAATAACAGATATCACACTTCTCCCAACAACCTTTTTTGGATTGGAAATTTCACCAGATACAGGTGCTATTGAGCCATAACCTGTGGGAATACCCATTGCAAATAGTATGCCAAGTGCAATGTCCCCGGCAGATATATGATATGCAACTGGATTGGGTATATATGCTGCCCCTCCAGTCATTACAAATGAAAAAAATACTATAATAAGCATTAATGATATTTCAATAGCCACGGCATATAAGGCATATTTCGCGGACATTGATATTCCAACAATAAGAAAAGTAACTGATGGAACCATAATAAGAAGAAATGCATAGTACTCTGAAATTCCTAGAACTGCCGTAATAATAAAGATAGAGCCTGTAAGGTATGCCAGTGCATATAATATTGAATAAAATATATACATCCAGCCTGTATCAAAACCTATTCTGGCAGATAATGCCTGAAATGCATATGTATAGTATCCCCCTGACGATGAAAATCTTTTTGACAATTGTGTTACAGATAATCCATTTATTAGAACAATAAACATGCCAATTATCATTATAATTGGCGCATCCCGCCCGACTAATGTTATAACAAAAGCAGCATATGTAAGAATGCTTAAAAGCGGAGACATGCCACCGAAAGAAAGGAAGAAAACATCCTTAAAAGTCAAATGCCTTTTAAGTTCTCCGTTCGAATTTGACGTTTCTGTCATTTATTCCTTAGTTGCATAATGTTATAAAACTTTATCCTTTATAAATAATATATTCAACAAAATATAAAAATTATAATCTCAAAACATCCTTAATTATCTTCTTTAAAAATTCATTGTCAGTTATTTCTTCAACATAGCCTAAGAAGCCGTTTATAATCATATCTTTTGCTTCATCTTCACTTAAGCCTCTGGATCTTAAATAGAAGATCTGTTCAGGGTCAATGCTGGATATGGAGGATGAATGCTTTGATTTTGTATCGTTGTTTTTTATCAAAAGAGCTGGTTTTGAGTTTCCTTTTCCGCTATCTGACATTAAAATTATTGCAGAACCGTAAAATCCAGATGATTTTATTCCTTCCGGCTCAATATCTATATTTCCCCGATGCATTGTTGAGCTCCGGTCAAATACTACACCTTTAATGTTAATGTTGCAGTTTGAATATTTTCCATACTGCAAACTGGAGTCCCAGATGTCCATTTCCTGATCATTTCTTGAAACATTAACGCCGTATGATTTCATTGTGGTATTATCATGCATTTCGCTTTCATGGTTGTAAAATACTTTCTTTGCCCCTGTGTTCACATCTATGATTCTTATTTCTGCATTATCATAAAGCACCGGCCTTACATATGTAATGTTTACTGTATCACTGCCCTCATCCTGGATATAGTTATATTTAATGTTAGAATTTTCCTGGCAAAATATGTATATGTTTCTTCCATGCACACCGTTGCCATTATTGTGTTTATTGTAAAAATCAGTTATTTCTACTGATGAATTTTTGCCTGCTATAATTACATTTTTGAATGTAAATGAAGCATTTGAATCCTGCAACGATTCTATTTTCAATTCTGCTTTTGTATTGTCAGGAACATATATAAAATATCCATTTTCATAGGAAAAATTAATTAGATATTCCCTGTTGTATTTACCCATCTCTGTATCAACATATTTTTCGAACAGATCCTTTTTCTGTGCAAAGGCATCTTTCATATTTGATATGTATACATCTTTTCTATTTTTTTTAATAATAAAATCAGAATCTGTAACAATAAGATCATAATCTTCATTTACCTTTTCTTCTTTCTTAATTGAAACAGACAATTCCCCATATGCCATTCTTTCAAGTTCTTTATCAGTAATGTTTACATATGTCTTTTTATCGGGGCTTTCCCTGTACGTTGGTTCTGGATACTTTAAATAATCAATATATGCCTGCTTTCTGTACTCTATATCGAAATTTTTGAATCTATCATTTAATGTTTCTAAATACTTCTCTATCATAATAATCACTTTAAAAATTTAAGAAATATGGGTTTATCCCACAGCACCCATTTTTGACATTTCAAGCTTGACAAGCCTGTTCATTTCGACTGCAAATTCCATGGGTATTTCCTTCATTATGTCATCCATAAATCCAAGAACTATCATGGACGAAGCTTCATCTTCACTTAAGCCTCTGGATCTGAGGTATGTCAGTTCGTCTGTCCCTATCTTTCCGACAGTTGCCTCATGGCTGAACTCTGCAGTTGGTTCGTAGATTTCATCATATGGATATGTATAGTTCTTTGAATCGCTGTTTATCAGCAATGCATCACACTGGACATGGCTTTTTGCACGTTTTGCGCCCTCATTCATTCTTACCAAACCTCTGTAAGCAGTGAGCCCATTGTCAAGGCTTATAGATTTTGATACAATTCTTGATGTTGTATCAGGTGCAAGATGCACTGCCTTTCCTCCTGCATCTTTAAATGTGTTCTTTGTTGCCAGTGTTATCTGCAGATTTGATGTTGAAGATCCTCTCCCTCTTAGATAGGATGATGGATATATCATTGTTACTTTAGAACCAAGCTCGCCTGTTACCCAGTCCATATGTGCGTTTTCATCTACCCATGCCCTTTTCACCGGAAGATTATAAACACTATCTGACCAGTTCTGGACACTTGTATATTTTACGTCGGAGTTTTTCCTTGCATAAATTTCTACAATTGCTGTATGCAATGAACTTGTGTTATATTTTGGAGCTGTGCAACCCTCAATATAATGGACTTTAGCGCCTTCATCTGCAACAACAATAGTATGTTCGAATTGCCCGCTCTGTTCTCCATTCATCCTGAAATATGTCTGCAATGGCATATCTATTATAACGTTTTTTGGAACGTAAAGGAATGAACCTCCGGACCATACAGCCCCATTCAATGCAGCAAATTTATTGTCGCTTGGCGGTATTGCTTTGCAATAATAATCTTTCACAAGGTCAGGATGTTCCTGAACTGCTGTATCCAGATCTGTGAATATAACTCCCTTATCTTCCCATTCTTTTCTTAAACTTCCGTATACGCTTTCACTGTCGTACTGTGCAACAGATCCTGCCAGATATTTCTGCTCCATTTGTGGTATTCCAAGTTTGTTGAATGTATCCTTTATTGTATCGGGCACATCATCCCAGTTTTTAGTCTTTGTTTCGCCAGGTTTTGAATAATATGTAAGTTCATCAAAGTTTATGCCAGAAAGGTCAGGTCCCCATGTGGGCATCGGTTTTGATAGAAATATTTCTAAAGCCTTTAATCTGCTTCTTTTCATCCAGTCCGGTTCATGCTTTATATCTGATATTTCCTCCACTGTTTTCTTACTCAATCCAGTTCCTGTGGAATATACAGGATTATTCCTGTCATGGAATTCAAAATCAGACTTCTTGTTATGCTTTAAACTTTCTGTAAGTTTCTCTATTTCTTCATCTTTGTTGTAATCTTCCATTTTTATCACTCCTTTATCCAGTCGTACCCTTCATCTTCTATTTTAGCAGATATTTCGCTATTGCCATTCATAACTATTTTTCCGTCTTTCAATACATGTACAAATTCAGGAATTATATCCTTTAATATTCTCTGATAGTGTGTTATTATCAAAAACCCAACATTTTCACTGTACATTTTCTTTATTTCTGCTGAGACAAGCTTCAATGCATCAACATCAAGGCCCGAATCAATTTCATCTAATATTACAATTTTTGGTTTTAATATTATCATCTGAAGTACTTCAAAGCGTTTCCTTTCACCGCCAGAAAAGCCGTCATTTATTGATCTTGAAATAAAGGATTCATCCATGTCAACGTCCTTCATGACTGTTTTAACCATGTTAAAGAAGTCCTTTAGCGGCATTTTTGGTTCTGGATATAGGTTATTATAAGCCATTCTTAAAAATGTGGATATTTTAACACCACTAACTGTTATAGGATTTTGGAATGCAAGAAATAATCCTGCTTTTGCTCTGTCTTCCGGAGCTGCATATGTAATATCTTTTCCATTTATCAGAATTTTACCGCCAGTAACCTCATAATTTGGATGACCAATAAGCACCTCGCCAAGGGTACTTTTACCAGCTCCATTAGGGCCCATTAATGCATGAATTTCTCCTGATTTGATAGTAAGGTTTATTCCTTTTAGAATTTCTTTTCCTTCTACCTGTGCTTTGAGGTCTTCAATTTCAAGTACTGTATTTGTCATTATAGTTTCATTACAAATAGGTATTTAAACATTTTATTATGTATAAAGTAACTAAAGTACATATAAGTATAAATATTACAATTGAATATATAATTGTGGTTAAATGGAAGAATTAGTAAACGATTACCTGGGCAATAGTAAAAGCACTATACTCAGTTCCCTATTATATGATGATAAAACGCTTGATCAGCTATCAGGCATTATGAATGTAAATAAAAATGCAGTTAATGAACATATAAATTATCTTGAAAACCATGGACTCGTAGCCTCTTATTTCGTTAGAGCCAAGGCGGGCAGGCCCAAGAAATTTTATAAACTTACTGAAAAAGGCATGGAAATATTTCCGAAGCAATACATAAATTTTTCATCCATGCTATTAAAAGAAATTGAAAAGGAATTTGGAAGTGCAAAACTCAACACCATTTTGATGAAAATAGCAGAAGATATGATTAAGGGAGTATCTTCCGACAGTATGTCTCTTATGTCCCTTAACAGGGAAGAAAAGCTGGAAAAAATTAGCGAATATGTGAATATACTCAATAAGCTTGGCTATTATGCGAAGATGGAAATCAGTGAGAATTCGGTGAAAATAATCCGGCATAACTGTATTTTTTATGAACTTGCAAAAAATAATAAAGACATGGTATGCGGTTCACTGGAAAAATCAATTCTTACTGAATCTCTAAATGACACATTTAAATTAATTGAAAATTTTCCTGATGGGGATAATAAATGTGTTGTTGAAATTCAGCTTTCATGACTTAAATTAATTTCATTTTTTAACTTTTGCAAAAACGCATTCCTTAGAAAGGTTAATATCTATAATATAATTAATATAACTTATGGCAAAAATTCCTGTTAGAATTCCGCCTTCATTATGCTTAAAATGCCGTGGAGGGAAAATGCTCTGCGGCCTATCTTACTGCCCTGTCTCAATCGTTGATAAGGTAAAAAAGGTATACACATTCAAAGGAAATTCAATATCAGGATCTTCTCCTCCTTCTCTGTTTGTGGGGAGATACGGATATCCTAAAATTAACATATATCCTGCTACACCTCCCTTTACTGGAGATACTTCTTACATAGAGGATGAATCACAATGGCTTTCACAGAATTTAAATGATTTTTTATCAAACAGGTTATCCCTTTTAAGGGGAGGCATTAAAATTGAAGCATCAAAAGCTTCAGATCCGGATTACAGATTGCAGGAAATACAGATCAGTTCTTTATCTTCCAATCCTGTTGATGTTGAAATGACTGTTGAAAAGTCATTCAAAAACGATATAATGCTTGATGAAAACATCACACCAATGGGACCATCATCTCCTTTAAAGAGCATAAAGTTTGGGAATTACCATATAGACAATAGAATTGAAAAAATATATTATGATAAGGATTTAAAGGCAGGAAATGGAATAATAAACCTCTATGAAAAGGGAATGGGAATAAATAATATTTCAAAGGCACTGAGCTCCGGCTCACTTGGCACAGGCAAAAAGAGGAAAATAGTTCCAACAAGATGGTCAATTACAGCAACAGACAAGGCAATATCAGATAAACTTGTTGATGAAATTAAGGATTATCAGGAAATAGATGAATTTCAGGTTTATATAAGAGAAACCAGCGGCAATCTCTTCATTGCAGTGCTCTCACCCGGGCAGTGGATGTTTGAATGGGGAGAATCATGGTTCCCTGGAAGCACATGGAATAGTTTTGGCGATGCAGTTGAAGTTGAGCTTGATTATGAAGGATATTATGGAAGAAAAACTTATCCGGAAATCGGCGGATGCTATTATTCATCCCGGCTTGGAGTTGCTGAGAAATACAAAAAATTAAAGAGAACAGGATCCGCAATGCTATGGCGTGAAATATACCCGGGATTTAATATTCCTGTAGGAGTCTGGTTTGTAAGAGAAAATGTACGTGAACTTTTTAATGGAAAACCTGTAAAATTTGATAATTTAAATAATGCAATAAACTACGTCTCAAAGTTTACAAAAGTGGATATCAAAAGATGGAAAGCAAAATCAAACAATATGAAATATCTGGTTTCTAACCTTGATAATTATTAATTATGGTAAATAAAATGAAAATTATGGAGATAAATGCTCAACATGCACTGGGAAAATCCGGAATGGCAGAACTGAATTATGCATTTAATCCTTATTTAGGATGCTTTCATGGGTGCAGGTACTGCTATGCTATAGACATGTCACCGAATGAAACTGCAAATGATTGGGGAAATATAGTTTATGTCCGTAATAACATTATACCTTTGCTCCAAAGGGAAGCCAGAACGTACAGAAAGGGCATAGTTGGAATATCAACAATTACAGATCCATATCAGGCAGCAGAAATGAAATACCGGATTATTCCGCAAGCAATAGAGATACTGGCAAAAAATGGATTTTACATAACATTGCAGACGAAATCCCCTTTAATTTTAAAGGATATTGAAATCCTTAAAAAATATAAAAAAAATCTTGATGCAGGAATTACTGTTACTGCACTGGATAAAAGAATTTCTAACTTGCTTGAACCACATGCCCCTGATCCGTATAAACGCCTGCAGGCACTTAAAAAATTAAAGGATAATGAAATAAATTCATGGCTTTACCTGGGGCCAATAGTGCATGGAGTTAATGATGATATTGAAGGCATTTCTAAAATAATTGAATTCTGTGGCAAAAATGAAATAAGGATAATATACGATTCTTATCAGGATTTTAAAGGAACTATTCCCTATATGTCAAATACACATTATATAAAAACCGACGATTTATGGTGGAATGGTATGGTAGCATCAATTAAAGTTCTGTGCAGGGAAAATAATGTTATATGCACACTGGAAAAAGATGAATGGGAATATGAGGCAAACGAAAGATATAAGACATTATTTTAATTGGAATTTCACCAACTTTAAATAGATATTTTGACTGTAAAATTGATAATTATGACACAGTTTGGAATAGATTTTCAATTAAAAGTTTATACTAAAACAGATAGCGATTCAGATATGCCTATCTCTCTGGAATCATGGCGCTCTGAAGCAAGAAAACTTCTAAAAGATGGCCCATGGGGATATATTGAAGGTGCAGCAGGCAGTGAAGATACTATGAGAGAGAACATAAGGGCTTTTTCCAGATACAGAATAAGGCCACGGTATCTCCATGATGTGGATGATCGAAATCAGTCAATTACATTATTTGGCAAAAAATATGATTCCCCATTTATAATTGCACCCATTGGAGTCCAGTCAATAATTCATAAGGATGCAGAATATGCAAGTGCTGGAGCAGCTGCATCATTAAACATGCCGTATATATTAAGCACCGTTTCTTCTGTAAGCATTGAAGAAATAGCAAAAACATATCCTGATAGTGATAAATGGTTCCAGCTTTATCCTGGTAGGGATGAAAATGTTATGAAAAGCATGGTAAAAAGGGCTGAAAGATCTGGATACAATGCCATAGTTGTGACCGTTGACACCACCATGCTTGGATGGAGGGAGCAGGATCTTAAAAATGCGTATCTCCCATTTCTGCAGGGAGAAGGAATTGCAAACTTTTTAACCGATCCTGAGTTTTTAAAAAGGCTGGATGAAAGGCCAGAAGACAATATGAACGCTGCAATAGAGGAATTTCTTATGGTATACGTTAATCCATCATTTACATGGAACGGTTTCAAAAAAATAAGGCAGTGGACCAGACTGCCTGTTCTGGTTAAAGGAATATCATCAATAGAAGATGCAAATGCAGCTGTAAGTTATGGCGCAGATGGAGTAATTATTTCAAATCACGGGGGCAGGCAGGTAGATGGCGCCATATCATCACTGGAAGCACTTGATGAAATTACACAAAATGGAGGTATAAATTGCACTGTATTATTTGACAGCGGGATAAGGCACGGTTCTGATGCAATGAAAGCACTTGCCCTTGGTGCCGATGGAATACTTATCGGCAGGCCGTATTGCTATGCTATGGCAGTTGCAGGCCAGAGGGGAATAGAACGGTATATGAATGAATTAAAAGCAGAATTGGACCTTCAAATGGCACTATCGGGATTTAATTCAATAACCGAATTGAGCAGAAGAATGATCTATAAAAAACCTTACTAAAAATAATTTATTAGATTAGATTTGTAATATTATATTTTATCTTGTTAACCATTTTGATTGTTTCCAGAATGTAAGGAGCCCATAAATATTAACAAAGAACAGTATGCCAAGGCCAATTGCCCCATAAACAAGTGTCCTGATCCTGTTTTTAGGAATCCTGAGCATTATAGCACCGATAAATATACTGTCACCTATTGTACCAAGAGCATACATTATACTATTTATTAAAGCTCCAAAATAATGGCGAGGGCTAATTTTGAAAAAATGGTAAATAAAAAAATCATTTAATCTGGTTACAGTTAAATAATCAAGGTGTCCAAGAAATTTCATAAAAAACATCCCGCGAAATATCAACAAGGTAAATCCAATTATAGGTATCAGATACATATACAACATTTCAAAAGTATAAAATTTGCCGCCATTTTTAGTAGTGCCATCGCTAATATTTTTGAAGAAAAAGTACCACCCCCTTCTTGACCATCTGATCTGCTGATTAAGGAATTTCTTGACTCCTTTTTGTGGTTCTGTTTCAACCGTTATGTCATAATCCTTTACCATTTTGTATTTGTTTTTAATCAGGTAACTTGTAAGTTGCATATCATCGCCAAGAACAACTTTTTTACCCAGTATTTTTTTATTGAGGAACTCATCGGAAAGCATGAATGGTTTGATTACATCAGTTTTATAGATTGCGCACCTTCCATCCAGAACATATACATTGCCATGCCTTGACATAGATTTAGATATCATTTCTGTAAGCCTTTCTATAAATTCTGAGGCATATGATACCGAAGTGCCATCGCTTTTTATTTCTATATTTACTCCAACCCCTGCAATTCCAGAAGAAAAATATGTAAGCATGCTTTTTAAAGTGTTTCCAGGAATAATTGTATCACTGTCAACAAACATAACATATTTTGTATTTACTTCCTTTATTCCCTGTACAAGGGCATTTTTTTTACCACCGTTTTTTGGTAAATAAATAAATTTACCACCATTCTGTTCTGTTATGCTTTTATACGGCTCTAAGCTGGAATCGCCTACAACTATGAAGCTGGTAGCCTGAAACTTCAATGATATTATTGCCTTTTTAAATATTTCAACATCTTCATTGTAAACCGGCATTATAATAGTAGCCTGTGAAGGTTCGATATCCGAAACTGTTTCTCCTTTTTTATAGTAAGTTGAATAATATGCATTTAATATATAATAAACAAATGAAATAATTGTAACGGAAAATAAAGCAAGATATATAATCAGAAATTCTTTCACGCCAATAAATGCTATACGCCT
Source organism: Ferroplasma sp. (assembly GCF_037442045.1). Taxonomy (GTDB): domain Archaea; phylum Thermoplasmatota; class Thermoplasmata; order Thermoplasmatales; family Thermoplasmataceae; genus Ferroplasma. The sequence continues at coordinate 29,139 of NZ_JBBIRC010000009.1, forward strand.
TAATAAGTATTATTATACTGAATGTTTAATTAATAAAGTAATTTGTGAATGCATTACAGGATATGATGTAGTTAAAAGCCGTCTGACAAAAAAATGTTTTTTGCATTATTATATTTGCTATATATGGGAAATAACCTTAATTACGATTAAAATAAGCGCCACAGCTATAATATATTACTAAAATTGTCAGACATCCAAGAAAAATATTATATATATCGGTCTTATACCATATAATGGAAAATAAAGAAAATAATGTAATGTTTCTGGTAGCATACCTAATTCCGATTATTACTGGCGTGGTTGTATATTTCATGTATGCTAACACTGATAAAAAGCTTAAATTTCAGAGTGTCCAGGCAATTCTTCTTGGAATTGCTTTCTTGATTTTGGGCATCATTTTTAATATTATCAGCAATGTTGTTATAACTACATCTGCTGCTACTTTAAATCTCTATCTTGCCATATCTGGAGTGTTTTATTTATTGCTGACTCTTTTATGGATATACGGAATGTATACAGGATATAAAGCATCAAAAGGGCAGGATGCAGACATACCTGTATTAGCTGACTATGCCCGATCATTGTCTGGAGAAAAATAGAGCTTTTATAACAATAATATCAATTTTTTTAGAGAAATAATAATTATATTTTATATATTATTTTACATATTTGCCATCAGAATGCATAGCTGTTATGATACAATTAATTTGGAATGGTAACACTCTTACTTTTTCTACCGGTTAATAACCAGCATTGCATCCTATTAATTCCTATTGATTTTACTGTTCATATCTGGAAATCTTCAAAATTATTACAATTATAATTATTTATATTACTTTCTTTAATAAAATTATTTTTCATTGTTTTAACGGCGAGACCTGATGAATTTCTTGAGTCCCTTAATTTCAATGAAGATGTCCATAAGAAGAATAAGAACGAGTATTAAATCTACCAGCGTTATTTCAAAACCCTCTATAGTTGTAATAGTTTTTCCAAGAACAGTGTAGTGCGAAGCCTCGCTGTTAATCATTGAATTCATCGCATGCAGATAGCCTGGCTTATTTTGAACTATATATGAAGCGTTTGTCTGGAATGAAAATGCTTTTCCCTGGAAATTGTATGATATATTTGTATAAGGAATCACATATATACCGGAACCATTCAGGGTTAGTGTATATGTAAAATTAGCATAATGTCCTGGAGCAAGAGTTATATTGGATTCATCATAATTACCGGACACGAAAGTGGCAGCTTTATATTTTACATAATGGTTTACAAAAGCCGATTGTGACGCATTAAAATCTGTAATGTATCCTGTATCATTGTTCTTAATATGAACTGTAATTTTAACTGTATTATGTGAGAGCCTATCTATAGAAGTGCTGTATTGAAGGCATGCTGGAAATACTGCATTAAAGGACACATTAATGGAAGATGGAGCAAATTCAGTTGTTTTGGTTATAATAATTGAACCTGTTGTGTTTAATGGTGTCTTTTCTGTAAGTGTTTTATTATTTGTATACACTGTAAAATTATATTTTGAAATTGAACCGAAATTGCCGGTATGGTTATTGTATCCAATTCCTATTAAAGACATTCCCGATGATGTACCAAAATCTATTTTTTTATTATAATCCATCAATTGTGATAAATTATAATTATGGTGGTCTCCTGAGGAATGAAAATACTGGGTATATTCAAATAGACCAGCTGTAAACTGAAGATTAGAAAAATGTAATCCAATGCCCAATTTATTGGCTATTGAACCATTTAGATATCCGCTTGCCATTGCGTATGAATTGTAATGTGTTGAACTCTCATCCTTTGAAAATATTGCAGATATAGTTCCATTATTGCTATTGAAGGCATACATAAAATCTGATTTAAGTTGGGATTGTGATGCAGTAGAGGAGTAAAGGTAAACACTTACATTATATCCAGAAAATCTAATATCTTTTAAAGTTATAATTGAAGTAAAATTTGTGTTCATGGTCTTACCGATAGAAGCTGCTGTATTTGATGCCTGAGTTGAATGGCCCGTTCCATTATATGCTAACAAAAGTATGTTTTGTGGCATAAAGCCACCAAGGTTACCATAATTAAGGCCATATTCTTTTTCAAGGACAGTGGTTATATTTGCTGAAGCTACAAAAGTACCAAGCATAAGCCCATGTCCAGACCATATAGAATTATTTTCTGATTCCATGGCAAATAAGTTATATAAATTTCCCTGTGGAGTTATGAGGCTTAATGCGCCCTGATTTGGTGAAGCAGTTATTCCGTTGTTCGCATCAGGTTGAATAGTGCCATTAGATATTGAAAATGGGAAAACGATATCGGATGCAATAGGGGGCATTGCCTGACCTCCAGAAGATTGTGATTCTTGTGCAGTTGACGGTGCCGCAATACCGGAAGAAAATGCCATTGCGATGAATATTACTGCGATAAATAATGATAATGCTGCTGCCACTGCCTTTTTATGGCTTTTCTTTTTTCCATAAAGAATTCTATGCATAATATATCCAGAAATTATAGCAGTTGCCACAAATATAATATAATTTTCAAATGCGTGCATCCCTATTGCTATTAAACCACTCTCTGCATTAGCAGCAGGTGAAGAACCTGAAATTAAGCTAGAAGACAAATACGGAATTAATGTCCTGAGCACAGGTTCCATTGCTATTGTAGCGAAATTTGTTCCATATGGGACAAAAGCAGTTGCTGCAATAACTGTAGATGCTATATTTGAAGCATTGCCACCAAACGCAGAAATATTGGAAAGGTTAAATATTGAAATTCCAACAATTGCAAGTGCTGAAATAATAAGCGTAAGTGTCGTCAGTGTCCATGTTAGGCTTGCAGCTCCCCAGGCACGAAGGCCTTTTCTTGCCGAAATACCAACGATTAATCCAATTATAATCCATGTTTCCAGTATAACAGTATTCTTTAGAGGAGATCCTACTTCAAGGTAAATGAGCCCCAGAATAAATGGAAACCTATAACCAAAATAAGGCCCGAGCCAGGCAATTAGTGGAGCATAGGCAATAGATAAAACTACATATGCCGCAAAGGTAATTGATATATAACCTACTATGATAGCAGTTAATTTTCCCATAAAAAGATATAGATTAAGCAATATATAAATATTTGCTTAGGTTAATATTAATCTAGATTTTTAAAATATTTTCCAATCCTTGTTATGCCTTCTTTTATAACATCTGTAGAAGTAGCATAAGAAATTCTGAAATGATTCTCTGCACCAAATGGTGTTCCCGGCGTTACAATAACATTTTGTTTTTCAAGAAGCTCCATGGAAACTGCCTCGTCTCCTTTTTTAGCAGAATATCCCGGAAATACATAAAAAGCACCTTCAGGTTCGTAGAATGATAAGCCATCAATTTCTTTAAGCATAGATACTGCAAGTTCTCTTCTTTTTGAGAATTCGCTTTTCATTCTTTCAATGCTCTGTTCATCATCAAGTGCCTTTATTGCCCCGTACTGTGATATGGAAGGCGCACATGTAAGAGTTTGCTGTTGAACCTTATTCGAAGCCTTTATAATATCTTCAGGCCCAACCATATATCCTATTCTCCAGCCTGTCATCGCATAGCTTTTTGAGAAACCGCTAAGTGTAACAGTTCTTTCTTTCATTTCCTCTATAGAACCTGGAGAAAACATTTTGCCTTTGTATATTAAATCCTCATAAATTTCATCCGATAACAAGTATAAATTATTTTCAATAATAAAATCCGATAATTGCCTTAATGATTTTTCTGAATAAACTTTGCCTGTTGGGTTAACCGGATTGTTTAACATAAAGACTTTTGTTTTTGGTGATACATACTTTTGCATCTTATCAAAATCAAATTCATATTTGTCATCGGTGGGCACAGTAATTAGTTTCCCTCCATTGAGCTTTATTATATCTGGATATGATACGTAATATGGTGCAGGGAGAAGGACTTCATCACCTGGATCTATTATTGAATATAATGACAGGCTCAGTGAAAATTTTGTTGGTGTAACCAGCACATTAGAAGCCGTAACATCAATATTATTTTTTTTCTTCATTTTTTCAGCGATTTTTTTCCTTAATTCCATTACACCTGCGGAAGGGGTATAATGTGTTTTTCCATTTATTGCTTCATTGAACGCATAATCTATTATCTCTTTTGGAGTTGTAAAATCAGGTTCTCCTATTCCAAAACTGTAAATTGTCTTGCCGGCTGCTTTTAACTCAGCAGCCTTATTGGACATACTGACAGTGGCTGATTCATTTATATCGTTAACCCTTGATGATACCATATAAAGGAATGCCCATTTGCCATAAATATTTGTCCTTTTGAATTATAACAATAATTAGAATTTTAACGATATTTTTGAATTTTATAAATATCATTGTAAGGTTATTCCACATTCAATAAAAATTTATCATGTATTAAAATATAATAAAAGAAAATAGTTTCATAGTATTTTTATTTAATGTAATCTAAATGAGGTATACATCCTGTAATTATAGAATAAAATCCATGTTAAGCATTAAATTTCACTCATTTAACAGTTGATTCAGAGGCCAGTGCAAGTTCATCCCTTAATTTCATTGCCCTATCCCAGGTTTTCTTTCGTATAAGGCCTACATATCCACCTATAAACAATGCCATAAAAATAACAGAACTTGTGAATTTGTGAAATCCTGAAATGAGTTCCTTAGTATATTTATTGCTAATTTACTTTTTCTATTTCTTCATTATCTATAGGTTACTGAGGTCTTTTATCTCCAGATAATAATTTATGTCTTCTCTTATAATTATAGTGGTATACTGCTTCTTCCCATGAACTCTTTTTTCTATATTATAATGTTTATATAGGAACTAAATTCAGGATATAATAATTATTCCATAAAAAGAATCTAACATTGCACAATTTTTAGATATGGATACAAAAACTTGTAAATTAAATATACCCTGTTCACATTGTTTACTAACGAACACAGATTAAAATATAATTATTTATTGATAATGAGTAAAATTTGGGCTACTGCAAGTAGTCATGATAATATATGGTTTTTTGATTAGTATAAGAATTAAAGTTTAATATTGTTACAGCAAAGATTAATACTTTATTTTCTATAAATGAATAAATTGAGAGATATTCAGATTATAAAAGACGTTTTCATATCAGACCTGTATTGCGTTTATCTGCAGGATATATCAGCTGTTGTAATATCCGATCTTCATCTTGGCTTTGAAGAAGAGATGAATCTTCATGGCTTATTTTTGCCCAAATTGCAGAGCAAGCATATAGAAAAAATGCTTGACCAGATAATGGAACGTTATTCGCCTTCAAAAATAATTATTAATGGGGATTTCAAGCAGGAATTTTCCAGGAATCTGCCAATGGAGTGGGATGACATAAATCATTTTATAGAACGGTACAGAAAAGATTCAGAATTAATATTCATAAGGGGAAACCATGATAATTACCTTATGACTATATTGAAATCCAATGGGATTGAATTATATGATTATTATGAAACCGATAAATATTACATATACCACGGAGATAAGGATATGTCATTCAGAAAATTGACAATACTGGGGCATGAACATCCTTCAATAGTATTAAGGGATGAAATTGGAAGCGTATTCAAGATTCCTGCATTTGTTTATAATAATGATGATAAAGTACTTATTACTCCAGCAATGAGTTTTTTCTCTTCTGGAACTGATGTTTCCGATTCATTGCTTAATAATGAACACTTCACACCTGTGCTTAAAAATGTGTCAAAAAGATTCAGGGCATATGGCATAACCGAGGATTTTGGATTGCTTGATTTCGGTTATGTAACAGACCTTGCACAAAAAATGTAAAATTATTCAGGATATTTCCTTTCTTTTTCTCCCCTGTATATTGCCCTTGGCCTTATGAGCCTCTCCTGTGTCTCAACGTACTCTGTTATATGTGCAAGTATTCCTGATATTCTGGAAAGGCCGAATAATGTTGTAAACATATCTACTGGAAAACCCATTGCATTGAAGACGATTCCGGAATAAAAATCAGTATTTGTATAAATTCCTTTTTTGCCAAATGCATTGACTCCAGCTTCTTCCAGTTTCCTGGCTATTTCAAGAATATTTTTTTGCTCTTCTGTTTTTGAAAGTATATCAGCATATTTTTTGAATGTTTTCAATCTTGGGTCATAAGTTCTGTACACTCTATGGCCGAACCCAACAAGCCTTTTATTTCCGCTTAAAATATTATTCTTGAACCATTCATTCACATTTTCTGGACTGCCGATTTCAAGAAACTGCCGGTAAGCACCCTCTGCTGCTCCACCATGCAATGGTCCCCGCAGGGCTGCGATTGCTGCAGCAAGTGAAGAATACATATCTGAAAGTGTAGATGCTGTAACAAGTGCAGCTGTTGTGGATGCAGGTATTTCATGATCCATATAAAGAATCAGTGCTGAATCCATGGATTTTATGCTGTCCTTATCAGTTGAACCAAAACAGGCCTTAAGAAATGTTTCTGCATAGCTATCACCGGGTTCAGGATCTATTATGTTATTTCCAGATTTGAGCCTGTATATATTTGCAACCATAGAAAGTACATTGCCAAGAATTTCGGGAATTTTTACAATATCATTTTCCCTGTCATATTTATAATTTCCTTCCTCTGAAGCTTTTGCTGATAAAAGAGTTTGGAGTATCCCAAGCGAGTCGGATTTTTCTGGAAGCGATCTCAATATATCTTTCAGGTAATCAGGAAGTGCAAGATTTTTATTTATTGAGCTCTTAAATGCCTTTAATTCAGCTTCATCAGGAAATTTTCCAAAAAGCATCAAATATGAAACTTTTTCAAATGATGACTTTTGCGCCAGTTCGTTAATATCATAGCCTCTGTAACGCATAATCCCATTATTGCCGTCAATATATGTGAGTTCTGTATACTTTATGTAAACGTTTTCAAGTCCCGGGCTAATTTCTTCCATAATATGTAATGCATTAAATATATAAAAGCTTAGAGTCAGTCACGAAAGTCCATGATATTGCCATGGCCCGGCAGAATTAAGGATTTCATTCCCACTATGCCTTTAATGGATTGAGCAGCCTGTTGTTGGTCTGCGGAAAACATTTTATTGTATCCGGGTTTCCGTTTTAGTTCCACAGCAGCATCACCTGAGAATAAAATTTTTTCGTTTTTAAGTAAATACGAAGTTGAATCCTTTGTATGCCCTGGAGTTTTTAATATCTCTATTCCCTTAATGTCCATTTCAGATAATGGCTTCAAATCTTTCACCCTTTTTGCATGCATTATTGTAGATGCCAGCTTTGGCAGGAATGGCTTTAAAGGCACACTTTCAAGGCCTGAAATAATGGATTCTTCATTTATTGGAACATAAATTTCCATTTTATACTTTTCATATAGATTATAAAGTCCACCTGTATGGTCAACATGATAATGTGTTATTAAAACAGCATCGGGCTTAATTTTATTTTCTTCCAAATAATTAATTATTTTTTTGCCGGAACCCGGAGTACCCGAATCAACGATAATGTACATTCCATTTATAAAAGCTAAATAAGAATTGGCCATGGTTTTATCAATTCTTTCAACAGAATCTGTAATTTTCATCAAATTATAATAGTTATGTATTAATAAATTTATTCTTTATTTTT
>NZ_JBBIRC010000010.1:0-35219 GCF_037442045.1 Ferroplasma sp.
AACACTACAGGAGAGGAGAAAATGAATGCTGTTAAAATAATTACTGAAAACAATATAAGCATTAAAAGAGCATGTAATTTAACAGGAATAAATGAAAGAACCTATTATTACAGGAAAATGCAAGGAAACAATACTGTAAAAATACCAAAGCACAGAATAAGCAATGAAACTATAAACAGAATAAAAGAACTGTCAGCAGAGAAAGTAACATATGGCTATAAAAGAATATGGGCATTATTAAGGAATTTAGAACAAATGTAAACAAAAAAACTGTTTATAAAACTATGAAGGAGAACAATTTAACACTGCCTGTGCATAAGCATAAAAACAAAAAAGAATTAAAGCTGAATACAGCAGATAAACCGGATATGGTACTTGAAACAGACATTACATACATACCAACAAATGCCGGAATGACTTATTTAATGTGCTTAAAGGATGTATATTCCAAGGAATGGATCGGATATAACTACAATACATCATGCACAGCCAGAGATGCAATTAATGCTGTAAATGATTCTGTAACCAGGAAATACAATGGAACAATACTGGAGGAGCTGATAATAAGGACAGACAATGGCCCACAGTATATCTCTAAAGAATTCAATGATTACTTAAAAACAATGAATATAAAGCATGAATACATTGAAAAGGAAACGCCAACAGAGAATGGCGATATTGAATCTTTCCATAATTCAATAAAAACAGATTACATATGGATCAATGAAATAGATAATTACAGCAATGGAAAAAGAATAATAGAAAGTGCATTCATTGATTATAACAGTGTAAGGCCACATTCCACATTAATGTACTATCCGCCACTGCAATTCCTGTATAAATGGAACAATGAAAGAGGGTTCAAAGAGAAATATAATAATTATCTGAAGAAGTTAAAAACAGGTTATAGAAATAGATTTAAAAGGAGGGGTGTGATGAAAAGTGTCTCTTAAAACATATGAAAAATACTGCAATGTTAAATGGGTAAGATCATTGGGTTGCACCCACGAAGTTTAAGCATCAAAAAGATGATAACTTCCAAAGGAGTCTGTTAACATGGTTAACAAATTTCACAACCTCACAGTTGCTTAAGATTTTAGAAAACAATAGCAAAAATATGAAAATTTATTTTAATCATCAAGTTTTATTTTCCTTATCTCTCTGGAAGAAAATGTAATAACAACACTTACGATCATTATTGCAGCCATAATGATAAATACAATCCTTGCTGAACTGAATTGCATAACTGCCCCAAAGATTATACCAGCCATAAAGCCGGGCAGGTAGGCAAATGATCTGAATATACCACTTATTTGGGAAATATAATCTGCAGGTATTGCTTTCTGGTAAACGACGTCTGAAGCTATACTATCAAATGCCCTAAACAAACCAATTAAGAAAAATGCAGATACTGAGAGATAAATTATATTGCTATATGAAAGAAGCAGAAGAAGTAATGCACTTACAGTTTCTGAAGTTAAAATAATGCTGCTAAGTTTCCCCTTGAGTTTAATGGCGAGAGCCATGCCGATCATGGTACCTGCATATCCAATAGCCAGGAATATCCCAGCAACATAGGATGGTAAATTAAAAGATATCTTTATGTAAACTGAAATTACCGATATAAGGGCTCCATAGCTAAAAGCTACTAGAAAACTTGTGATTAGTAAGTATTTTAACACTTTACTTTTGCCCACAAAAGAGAGGCCTTCCTTAAATGTGTGTATTGGATCTGCCTCAATATTCCTCTTTCTTAATTCTTTCTGCCTTGATAGCATACCTATAGGTATTATGGCTAATGCGTAGACAATGATTGATACATATAATGCATACCTGAAACCAATTAAAAGAAAGAAACCGGCAGAGAATATGGATATGACTCTGATTGCATTCCTCAGAGTTTCCATTAGAGAACTTGCTTTCTGGTATTGTTTCTTTGGCATTATTATCTTATACCACACGTAATAAGCAGAGTTTTCAAAGTCTGAAAAGAAGTCATAAAGAAACATGACAATAAAGAGGCTTAGAATTAAAATCAAATTATAGTTCAGGAAAATCGCTATTATTACCCATAAAAAAAGAAAAATCCTCACTGTAGCTGATAGCATTGTTATTTTTCCATAATTTCCAGACTTATGCACATAGTAACCGGTGAAAGCGCTGAAGATGATTGGCAATGAAGCTACAGATTGCATCAAACCAGCGAGGAATGGTGAATTGGTAAGTACCAACACCTCCCAGACAAAAATGAAGGAAATTATGACGTCGGCCGATGTCATTAAACCCATAATTCCCAAAAATAAGTAATAATTCCTCGGTAACGGTTCGTTTTTATTAATATTTTACCCCTCCTTTTTGAATGATTTGAATGTTTGAGATTGGAGTACCACCTTTAGGTGCGTAATAAGGACAAAGTAATTCTTCCTTACTATTATTGAATTGCCCACGCACCCAAAACTTTAATTTCTCAGTATCAAGATGTATCTTTCCGTCCTCTGTTAGATAACCGATACTGTTCCGGGAATCGTAAAGCGCAACTGTGCATTTCCCAATCTCGCCATTTGATCTTATTACGTAAGACCTTAAAGAGGAGGCGTAGCACATTGGAGTATTTTTACCAGTTTCGCTGAAACTCTCATATATATTCAATTCAAACTCTTTTGCTTTTTTCTTTAATAACATAATGGTATCATATCTGGTTTGTCCATCAATCACAGGTATCGTTGCATCATTCTTACCTCCCAGTTTCTCAAGCCCAAAAAAGAAGATTTTGAATCTACAGTCTCCAGAGAAATCGCTTGCAAAAATCTTTAATTGGCGAATTATTCCTTCAAAGTTATTCGCATTGGCATGAATTCTGAGGATTATCTTTCCCTTAAGATTGCTCCTGTGGAATGCCTGGAGATTCCTGTATATTAAGTCGTATGTTCCTGTGTTGTTTCTTGTCACCCTCAGTTTGTTGTGTTCATTACTGTCTCCATCAAAACTAATCTGAAAAGTAGTAACTCCTAATATATCAAGTTCCTTTTGCCGTTGTTCTGTTAATAGCGATCCATTAGTTGTCATACTGGAAACCACCTCAAAGCCATATTTAGATGCACAATATTTGGCGAACTGCATAATTTCACGTATTGTTGAAAAGGCGAGCAATGGTTCACCTCCAAACCACGAGATTATTAATTGCTCTAGATCCTCCCCTCGCTCTAAAATCAAATTTTTTATCCCTTTTACAACATTTTCTTTCATTTTCCCTATTTCAAAGTGTTCATAACAATACACGCACCTGAAATTACAATCCTCAGTTGGTAAAATTATAAGCTCAAGCTTTTTATTTAAATTATCATTATTAACATCCATCATTGTAATTCACCTCACCAAAACAATTTAAAATTATAATTAGACTCATTTGTAGATTTTGCAAATAAAGTTAATATCCGCTGACACTAAGTCATCACTGATGCTATCAATTCCGTATATCCGTCCAAATTCATCTACATCAATTGCACTAAACCCCATTTCTTTATCACCCCCTTCTATTTTATAAAATAATAATATAAAATACTATTTAAGCATTGTGGTTAAAACGACTTTTTATCATGTTTCGAATAGAGTTCCTATATAAACATTATTGATTATACCTAGTTACTTACCTGTTTCCAATATATAAAGCTATAGAAATATTTACCCGATGCCATAATTTAATTTTAATTCTTTATGAATGTTATTGAGTGTCATTCAAACAATTATAATTGTAAAAAATAATCAAATTAACCTGAACCATCAATGGATGTTTTTAATAATGTAGAATCTATTCCTATTAATCTCATATATCTTGAATATTTTTTATAATCATGTACCTTAATATACAATTCAACAAATTTGTAAAATAATAGCATAAATGGAATATAAGATCTGTTTGTATTTAATTTTGATAGCTGTGATTTGCTTATATTATTCATAAATTATGTGCTTGTTAAATCCTTTCCGTATATTGCTGAATATGACTCTGTATGACCTGATATATAAATTGGAAACCGGTAAGTATTAATTTGCTTTTATTAATTATTTTTAGTTCATTTGCATAACTTACGCTAATTATATAGAATAACGCATTATTATTTTGATTGCTTATTTTATTTCTTCAGGGTTTTCAAAATCTTTATTGTTTTTCAATACAGCATAATTTAATGCTAATATTAAGTATTAAAATGTGAAATACCAGGGGAGATGATGAAAATAGTCTATTACTAAAATGTAACAAACTCTATAAATAAATTATAAAAATGGTGCTACCATCAATGGAAGAATTGCTGTGGCATCTCCATAAATATTTACAAATTTTGCATCCTTTCTGACCTTTTTCCATGTAATGGCTTCCTCAAGTTTGGCTCCGGAAAGTGATCCGTCATATTCCTGTGCAGTGGTTATGTAAACAGCCTCGTTGAGGCCATCACGAAACTGATTCCACCATATTGTATGATGTTTAGAAATACCACCACCAATCATCAATGCGCCTGTTTTCTTTGCATCAAATACTATATCGGAAAGCCTGTGCTCATCTTCAAGAATGTTTATTTTAAAATCGTGGTGCATTTCATAGAAAGACCATAGCTGGGAACCAAACGAACCGTCTGTGATGCCTGGAACAAAAATAGGTATGTTATTTTTTGCGGCATTGTAAATAATTGAATTTTCATTGTTAAGTTTTAATCCAACCTCATGAATAAGATCTACTGGTGCCCACTCCTTCTTTTGATTATATAATTCTTCTATAATGGGCATAAGCTTGTCTTCTATTATTATTCCATAGCTTTCATCAGGTATGAACACATTTCCAAGCCTGTTTATACCCATATCCTTAAGTTTTTCATCACCAAAAGTAAATGTTCCTGAGTAATAATCTGTATAGACTCTGGCAAAATCATGGTCTAAAGTTCCATTTGTTGTTATTATAACATCAACAAGCTTATTTTTTACCAGTTGATTTATGATTCCCCTTGTACCGGTGGAAATTATATCTGCGGGAAAAGAAAGGAAAGTTGTTTCGTCAGATGTGAATTCTTCTTTTAAAATCTGGTACCCCTCATATAGTTTTTTAGATGTGAAGCCCCCACTGGTTCCAAACATTTCTATTAATTGCATTAAAGTAGTATTTTTATTTATTTTTATGTCCTTTACTGGATCCTTCAGTAAATCTTCTTTTTTTATTTCCATGAAACATAATAGTAATTTTATAATTCAATTTATCGGTTAAAAGGCATAAAAAATTTTAAAATGTGAATTATATAATAAATATTCAGGTTTTAATATAAATAAACGGACATTGAAAATAGAGAGATTTATGGGCCGGGACCGGGAATCGAACCCGGGTCCGGGGATCCACAGTCCCCAAGGATGTCCATTACCCCACCCCGGCCATCTTAACTCATCTATATTATAACTATGTATAATTATTTTTTTAATTTACAGTTCCGTATACAAGCATAGATTCTATTTCGTGGTATTCATCTTTATGATGAGCGTATATTCTCGGAACCTTAATAAAAATTCGTTCTTTCCTTATTATCTGCATTCTCTGAGAATACAAATTCTTTATAAATTCATAGCTTTTTATATTGTGTACAGCGTATATATACTTCCCCACTTCCAATGCTTTTTCAATGAATGGAATATCATCATGCTTTGTTATAGAACCAAATGGCGGATTCATTATTACCGTATCAAAATTTCCCGAAATTTCAGAAATATTTGAGTTTATAAATTCAGCACATGGAAAAGTTAATTCTGAATTTCTTCTGGCTATGCTGATCATATTCGGGTCTATGTCTACTCCAGTGGAGTGGGATGCACCAAGATAGCAAGAACCTATTGCAAATATTCCATTTCCGGTGCCCGGATCAATTACCGTTTTTCCTGATATATTTCCATCCATGAATGCTTCGAATAAAATTGTTGAAGCAGTAACAGCATCTGTAGGATACTGTTCCAGATTAATATTATAAGAAAGTGGTGTTTTCAGGCTGGATAAAAAGATTTCCAGTGATTTTTTATTTATTTTATTCCTGTATGGTTCCAACTGCCATCTCCAGAATGTTTTTTGCAAGCCTTTTTGCCACAGGTACTTCATTGCCGCGTTCAACTAGTATTTTTTCAATTTTTCTGGCAGCTCTCTGCCTTTTCCATGTCCCATTTTCATGCACTGCAAGTACTATATATTCAGCAATTTCCCTGTCCACATTAATGCCAAACCTTTCACGTATCTTTATCTGCCAAACTGGTACAAGTACACCGGGAATATCACGCAATGTGTTATTTCTTGTTTTATTGATTATTTTATTGATGTTGCTATAGTCAGACATTAGGTTACAATCGTAACCGGGCATATAAATCTTTCAGTTATGCAATGGAACAGGTTCGCCAATATATATATTTAAGAATTACATAAAGATAGGAATCTAATGCCTGGTAAAATATCCATATATATAAAATACTCCAAACCAAAAGTGTGGTGGCTTCTGGTTTTCATCGCCTTTGGGGGAGCCATACTGGCCATTAACAGCTTTACTCTTAATAACATAATATTGATCCTTGTAGCGACGGTTTCTGTTACAATGGGTTCCATGGGTGCAGAAGGGCTAACAAATTATATAGACCTGGATATGGATTCTACAATGGAAAGAACGAAAAACAGGCCATTGCCGCAGGGACAGATAACAAAACGCCAGGCTCTAATATTCGGATATTCACTTGCCATATTTTCTGTACTGATACTTATTGTGTTTAGAAGATTTTTGGCTGCTTTATTCATGTCAGCAGGCATATTTGATAACGTTTTTATATACAGTTATCTCCTTAAAAAGATTTCACCATACAGCATTATTTATGGTGGTTTTTCCGGTGCATTTCCGGTTCTCATTGGATGGTATACAGTAACGTCTGCATTCTCATGGCTTCCCTGGATTCTCTTTTTCCTGGTCATGTTCTGGATACCCGTTCATGTCTGGAGCCTGGCATACAGATACCGTGAAGATTACAGAAAGGCAAATGTTCCAATGTATCCAGTAACACATTCTGACAGGTCAACTGCTATCGCTATCTCATTTTCATCAATTCTTTTGATAGTATTTTCCATAACGCCTTATTTCCTCAGAATTTACAGTTTAATATACCTTATTCCTGTGGCTATTTTATCCGTTCCAATCATAATTTTTTCATATAAATTTATTAAAAAACCGGATAAAAATACATCTTTCAGTTTGTTTGTTTATACTGCCCCGTATCTTACTTTTGTATTTATTCTTGTTATGGTGTTGAATATAATTCGCATATTGAATATCCATTAAAACAATACAAAAATTAATAATAAATGAATCACTTAATAAAAGCATGCAGGCATATATTATAATATGAAATTGCATATACAGGCATGATAGAGGTAATTGGATGGAACAAGTTAAAGATATAGCGTTCCCAGGCGATGTTATAGCCAAAGAAGAGGAGTACCTGTCTGGCAGGAATACACAGGAAATGGATGGAGAGGTCATATCAACGGTCTTCGGCAGAATAAGCAGGGATGATAAATCACTTACAATATCGGTTGATACATCAAAACAGGCAGTACAAATAAGAAGAAACGATATTATTTATGGGAAAATAATAAAAATATTGAACAAGGAAGCGGTAATAGGAATTTCCGGTGTAGTTAAAGGAAAAATTATTGTATCCGTAAACACAGAAGCAAGGCTTAAATTGCCAATTCCAAACAAAACAATGTATTCACATATTCTTACTCTTGGTGATCTCGTCAGGGCTAAAATAATAAGCACAAGGCCATATTATGCAACTATATTCGATTCTGGCTTAGGAGTATTGAAGAGCAAATGCACAGTATGCAGAAGTGAGCTATTTCTGGAAGATGGAAAACTGCACTGCAGGAATTGTGGGAGAATTGAACAGAGGAAAATTGCGCCGGATTATGGCAATATAAATATATCAGGTGTTAATAATGAATGAAGCCGATAAAATGAAAGACGTCCAGGAGCTTTCAAAGGAAGTTAAAGATATGAGAAAGGAAATTGATACAATGAAAGAGCTTCTTGGGGGTTTAATTAAGGTCATGATGGAACATGATGACCAGTTTAACGACGGGGATGAATATAATTAGGTGAATAAAATGGCAACGTTACCAATGAAAATGCTTGAAGAAAATGTAGGGAAAAAAGTTACGCTCTTATTGAAAGACAATAGAACACTTGAAGGTACACTAGCAGGATACGATGAGTACATGAATATGACACTGGATGATGCTGAAGAAAATGGTGAGGTTCAGAGGAAAATTGGCAAGATCATTATTCGTGGAAGCAATGTGGTCAGGATTACCACAAAATAATTTTATTAATTTTAAAAGTATATATAATCTGTTTTAATAGGATACTATGCCTGAAAAGATAGAGGATAAGCAATATGTAATGGGATTTGCATGGGCAGGTTACCTGTTTGGAAAAAAATTCCCTGTTTTAATAAATACATTTTCAGATGATTATATAAATAATGATGATAGTATAGATATCCTTGGTGAAAAATTTCCAAAAAAAATATATTATCCTTCATTTCTCAGTGGTGAGAAAATTATTGAAGGCAATAAAATAATTATAATATACAATGGAATTGAATTGATTCAAAGGCCAGCAAAGCTTATTAAATTTATTATTGAGTTAAGGAAAAAATTCGGCTTTAAAAAACTGCTTTACCTTCAGGGCATTTCTGATCCCTATTTGATGCCGGTACTGGCTTATCTCGGCATTGATATCTTTGATGATATTTATATAAGAAAGGAAAGCAGGGAAAAAACAAAATATAATGTTGCTGGAAAAACAGTTGTTGATTATGATCCCCTGGAAGAAAATGTACAATTTGCTGAATCCATTCTTGAATCCATATTTACCTCGATAAAGAACAACACATTGCGTGAAGTTGTTGAAAAAATTGCAATATCAGGAAAAGCACTTGAAATATTGAGAATAGCCGATACTGAATATTATAATGATTTTTCTCAGGTATTTCCGTCCAGAACGCCATATATTCAAGCAAATTCAATGGAATCACTGAACAGGCCGGATATAGTCTATTACAGGCACAAAATAGAAAATTATAAAAAACCTGAACATAGAAATATAGCGCTGTTTCTTCCATGTTCGGCAAAAAAACCATATTCCGAATCAAAAACCCATAAAAAAATACTTTCTGCAATATGGCAGTACAGAAAATATCTCCATGAATTAATAATTACATCCCCTGTTGGCCTTGTGCCAAGGGAGCTTGAAAGTGGGTACCCTGCAAGATTCTACGATATCCCTGTAACCGGAACATGGTATGAAGACGAAAAAATGATGATGAAAAAGCTTGTATCAGAATATATGAAGAATAACAGTTATACTGATGTGATATTGTACATACCTGAAGACCTGGATTTTATTAAGGAAGTATTGCCTAAGGATTCAAAGATTATAGAAGGACGGGTTACAGATGAAAATAATTTAGAAAAACTTGTTTCAGCTGTGAAGGATTCAATAACAAGGGAAAGCGAGTATGCAAAGAAACTTGACGAT
The DNA here is from genome assembly GCF_037442045.1 of Ferroplasma sp. Lineage (GTDB taxonomy): Archaea > Thermoplasmatota > Thermoplasmata > Thermoplasmatales > Thermoplasmataceae > Ferroplasma. The sequence continues at coordinate 9,609 of NZ_JBBIRC010000010.1, forward strand.
TACCAGGCCATTTTAAGATTCCAGTTTGGCGACTGGATCATACCAGAATTTGAAGATATAAAACTTATAAACAGTTTTCATCAGGATATGCTGGTGAAGGGCAGCAAAATTCTGTTTGTATACAATGAATCAATAGGCCGCTTTTCCATAACGCCCGAGTCGGGAAAATTCTTCCTTGATAATAATAAATTCAATGTTACAATTGATGATTTCACGCCCACATCCACGGTATATGCTATGGGAATACAGGATGCCACGCCGGACATAAAAGCTTTTGATGAAGTTATAATGTCGTATAATAACGAATTAAGAGGCACAGGAACTGCTATGATGCCATACATGTCCATGATAGATCTGGAAAACGGTTCTGCCATAAAAGTAAGATCGGGAATTAAGAAAAAATAAATTTTCCATAAAAAATTATTAATAACATTGAAATTAACTCTCATGAGTATTCTAATCAGGAATGGAACGGTAATAACTGAAAATGATAATCGTGATATTTTACATGCAAACATCCTTGTTGATGGAAATGATATAAAATATGTAGGCAGGGGTGAACCGGATCATGACCAGGAAATAGACGCAACAAACAGGATTATTCTTCCGGGATTTATAAACACACATGCCCATGTTGGAATGAGTGGATTTAAAGGTCTCCTTGATGATATGGTTTTAAGCGAATTCCTGGACAAAACATCAAAACTTGATTCACAGCGTACAGAAGAGGGAATTTATAATTCCAGCCTTCTGGGCATGAATGAAATGATTAATTCTGGCATAACATCCTTTGTTGACCTTTATTATTCAGAGGATGTAATAGAGAAAGCTGTTGAAAAAACAGGAATCAGGGGGTTTCTTGCATGGGCAACACTGGACAAAGAATTCACTACGCAGGAAGGTGATCCCGTAAAAAATGCTGAGAGATTTATAAGGAAAAAGCATACAGACACAGTAACCCCTATGGTTGGAATCCAGGGTATCTATGTATCTTCTGATGAAAACTATTACCGTGTAAAGGAAGTTTCTGAAAAATACACTGTTATGGTACATACACATCTATCTGAAACAAGGAAAGAAGTATACGATTTTGTAAAAACGCACAATGAAAGACCAGTGGAGCATCTTGGTTCAATTGGTTTTCTGTCAGATAAACTTCTAGCAGCACACTGTGTCTGGATTACATTGAACGAGATCAAACTGCTTGCAAAACACAATGTTTCGGTTTCCTGGAATGGCATTAGCAACGCAAAGCTCGCATCAGGAGGAATTGTGCCTGTGCCGGAGCTGCTATCTAATGGAGTTAATATCTCACTTGGAACAGACAGTTCAGGGAGCAATAATTCATTAAATATGTTTGAGGAAATGAAATATTCTGCAATATCAATAAACAACGATAGGTGGTCAGCAGATACTGTAAAATCACAGCAGATTCTTGATATGGCCACCAGAAATGCAGGGATGGCATTAAAATCTCCGTTAGGAATAATCAAGGAAGGGTATCTTGCTGATCTAATTATTCTTGATTTAAATAAATACAATACTATTCCGTACAATGACTCAAATGTAGTAAATAATATAGTTTTTTCAGCAAATTCAGGAAATGTAGACATAGTTATTGTAAATGGAAAAGTAATAAAATCAAAAAATAGTATTCACGAAGATGAATCAGCGTATTTAAATATAAATTATTTATAAATGGGTGATTAAATGTTTGAAAGCCTTAAGAGTGGTTGGAGACTTGCGAAACAGGTAAGAAAAAGTATTTCAGGAAATAAAAAGTTATACCTGTATCCTGTTATTACCGGTTTAATCAGTGCCTTCATATTTATTGCAACGTTGATATTGCTTATTTTTGAAGTCCCGGTTACAGGTTTTGCTGACTATTATTATCTTGCTGGAATATTTCTGGCTTACATACTGGTGTATTTTGTTGCTACCTTATTAATAATTGCAATGATGATTTCTTACCGTGGTTATAGATCAGGGAATAATGTTTCAATTGGAACTGCATTGGGTATGGCAAGAGAATATTCAGGCAAAGCCTTTGAATGGGCTATTCTATACAGTATAATTTTGATGATTCTTAGAATGATAGAGTCCAGAATTAGAGGCATAGGAGGCATAATAATTGCTTCCATAGGTGCATTTGCAATAACAGTTGCTACATTTTTTGTTGTACCAACTATACTGGACTATAAACTTGGGCCTATCAAAGCAATAGAAAAAAGTGTTGAAACTATTAAATCTCATTTTGGCAATGCGTTTGGCGGTGTAATTTATATAGATCTCTACACCCTTATTTTCACAGGATCAGGATTCATTCTGTTACTACTTTCTGCTTTCCTTGCCGGAGCAATTCCTTTCGTAATACTGACATTTATTTTGACAGCTGGCGCGGTTTTAATAATTCTTGGCATGATTCTTAATTTTACTTACTCAAACATATTTAAATTGATATTATTTGATTATATAAATGGAAAAGGCTTGCCAGATGGGATCGATAAAAATCTTATAAATTCTGCTATAAGATATAAAGGAGGTAATAGAAATAATCAATTTTAGAAGCAATATCGAAAAATAGAGCTAAATGAGTGTATAGATATAAAAATATATAAAGGCTTAAAATATTAACCTCTGGATTAGTTATGAGCTGGACAGAAGCTGAAGTTAGGGAATTAAAAGTAGGAAGATACATGTTAATAGATGATTCACCATGCAGAATAGTTGATATTACAATGTCCAAACCGGGCAAACATGGTGAAGCAAAAGGGCGAATCGTCGCTATAGGGGTATTTGATGGGCAAAAACACAGTGTGGTTTACCCTGTTAAGCACAAAATCAAGGTACCTATGATTGTTAAGAAAAATGCACAGGTACTTTCTATTGCAAACAATGAGGCACAGTTAATGGATTCAGAAAGTTTTGAAACATTCATATTGCATATAGAGCCAGAAGATCAGGATAAATTAAAGCCGGGAATGGAGGTGCCATATTGGGAAGCTATGGGAAAAAGGAAAATAATGCTGCAGAATTAATGTCGCATTTTTCCAAATTAAAAATAGCGGATGCACTGTCCAGTTACGATGATGCAGATTATGTCATATTTGGTGCACCTTTTGACAACACATCCAGCTATAGAAGAGGTTCGAGATATGCGCCAAATTCCATAAGAGTTGCATATGACAATCTTGAATCATATGAAGTAAACTACGGAATTAATCTTCTTGATGCTAAAATATGCGACCTTGGGGATCTCCCTGTTTATGAAGATGTAGATTATATACTCAGTGAAATTGAAACTGTTACAGGTGAAATTTTGCACGACCATAAAATTCCAATAATGCTCGGCGGGGAGCACTCATTAACAGTTGGTGCACTCAGAAACTTCAAAGATATAACAATGGTAATTATAGATGCACATTCAGATTTCAGGGATTCATATATGGACAATAAAAACAACCATGCATGTGTCACCAGAAGAGCACTGGAATTGCTTGGAAAAAATAAAATAATTTCAATAGGAACAAGATCCACATCTTATGAAGAAATATCATCAAAAGAATATGAAAAGGTAAGGTTTATTTCCGCAAATGAAGTGAGGGCATCCGGAATAGATGAAGTAGTCCGGGAAGTTATGGATAAAACATCAAACCGGGTTTATTTTTCTATAGATATGGATGGATTTGATCCAGCATATGCACCGGGCGTTGGAACACCAGAGCCATACGGGCTTACTTCAATTGAGGTGCGAAGCATTCTAACATCAATATCTGATAAAATAGTTGGTTTTGACATAAATGAAATGACACCATTATATGATAATGGGAATACTTCAATGCTTGCTGCAAAAATATTGCAGGATTTTATAGGGAGCCGTGAAAAAGCTCTAAAAAAATAAATTTATAATCCCATTTTGGAAGTTATGTCTTTTCCTTTTGTTACTATAACCTTGCATGGTGTGGGCAGTTTTATTGAAGCTTTTTTCAGTGCATCCTTCATGGTCTTTGCATTTGCTCTATCAACTTTTCCAACCATGATAATTTGACCTGGAATTACTCTTGCAGCTGTTCCAACGGGTTTTCCAAAGGCCATTCTCATACCGCTTGATATTCTATCTGCACCGGCTCCTGTTGCCATTTTATGTTCACGGATAACCTGGTGTGGATACGGCCTTATATGCAGGAAATAATTTCCGGTACCCACATATTCATTTAATTTCCTGTTAATGGAAATCCTTGCTGCTTCAAGGGCTGTATGCCTGATCTGGCATGCCTCCTCTGCTATTAACTGCATTTCTATTTCGAATTCTCTTTTCTGGTTACCCTGTACAAACGTTGTAATTTTTGGATATGGAACGCCTCCCATAAATTCCTTTCTTGTATATGCAGGCCCTGAAATTTTTGAATACATTCTTGCTGGTTTAGTTACCATAATAATCTATTCATAAATTCATGCGCGTATAAAAACATTTATGAAACTGTGAAGAGTATAGCAATATATCGTTAACTAATAATTATTACTTAATTTTATGAAACTTGCCTTTGATGAAATATCGATAAATAAACTCCAATGATAATCAAACATAGAAAAATCAGTAACATTAAAGGTATTTGATACATAAAAAATATCATATAGGATTATAAATAATAAGTTCAATTCTCTGTATTATATTTTGTTTCAGCCACATATTTATACATAGTATACATATATTATAGTATGGTAAAAATGGTATCTCTTTACAACCGGCCTATGGGAAATTACAAAAACTTAAAAATAATAATAAATCTTTTTCCGACATTATACTTGATTTAATCGAGAAAAGCATTGAAAATGACAGGAAAATAATAATGAACGGTTATAATGCGGTTATAATGGTAATACTAGACACGAATGTAGTGATAGAGTATCTAAAATGAAACGAGGAAACAATAAAAATTGTAGGGAAATACCAGAAAAATAATGTTATAGCAATTACTTTCGTTTCAGAATATGAATTATTAAAATATTCCAACCAAATAGATCAGTATTTAACCCAATTCATCGAAAATATCACAATAGTTTATTCAAATTAACATTCAGTAGCTTTATCCACAAATATTTTCAAGAATCTAAAAAAACTGGTAAACTTATTAATGAAAACGAGATACTTATTGCAGGCATAGCTATAGCAGATAATAATTTATTTATTACAAAAGATAAGGATTTAATAAATATAGATAAATTTCTTAAATATAAAAAGTAATTTCATACAAGTCTACATGCACCAAAATTTTCTTTTAATGCATTTCAATGTTCAGTATCTGGATAAATGCAGAATTTGCAGGCTTTTAGCATATGGTTATATAATATTCAAGTCCAATGTGAGTGTTTGCATTGATGGGAGTCCGTGTAGCTTTATCCTAAAAGATTGGGGTTTTACCGCTTCGCTTAAACTCCTAACAATATTATAAATTAATTGAAAATCATAAAAGTTATTATATTATTTTCTAATAACCGCTCAGGATAATGTATCCATTAAATCGGTGATAATAAATGGTTAATAATTACAGGTCAGGCAATGTTCCCAAACCAATGGAAACACTAAAAAACTCACTTGAGAAGAACGTAATGATAGATGTTAAGGGAAATAGGACATATTCGGGTGTTCTGGCAGGCTACGATATATATATGAATCTGGTGCTGAAAAATGTAACAGAAACTATAAGAGAAGAAAATCATGGAACATTCAACATGATGTTGCTTCGCGGAGACAATATAATTTTTGTGTCCCCATCAGGAGGCGAATAAAATGAGTAATGGAACTGCATCAATGGGTAAGGCAAATAAAAAGAAAGTTCACATAAGATGCAGAAGATGCGGGCATAACAGCTATAATCTGAGAGAAAAAAGGTGTTCTCACTGTGGATTCCCTTCACCAAGAATTAGACATTACAACTGGGCAAAAGCCAAGTGATGAATGCGCTGTTGTCGGTTATATAGGCAACAATGCATACACCAATATGGTTTTTTCATTAAAGGCATTGCAGCACAGAGGGCAGGAGAGCTCAGGCATAGCAACGTTTGATGGAAAAATACATATAAAAAAAGGTATGGGCCTTGTATCAGAAGTATTTCACAATGAATTTCTTGACGGAAAAGTTGCAATAGGCCACAACAGATATTCTACTGCTGGATCCAAGGGCGTTGAAAATGCTGGGCCCTTTGTAATATCCTCTTCCACAGGTTATATAGGAATCTCGCATAACGGTGAAATTACAAATGCGCATTGCCTTAGGGAAAAACTAAAGGAGAAAGGATATATATTTTACAGTTCCAGTGATACTGAGGTAATGCTCATCGAAATGGTGAGCGAGATTAATAAATATGGAATTAGAGATGGAATAAAAAAAGCCATGCTGAAAATTAAAGGGGCATATGCCCTGGCAATACTTATAAATGATACGCTATATGCTTTAAGGGATACATTTGGTTTCAGGCCACTTATAATGGGAAAAAATGATGATGGATATATGGTAGCGTCGGAAAGCGCCGCAATTGACACAGTTTCTGGAACAATTATCAGGGATGTAAAGCCAGGGGAACTGGTAGAAATTAATGAACATGGATATAAAAGCATATTTACAATAAATAGTAAAATAGCTCATTGCATGTTCGAATATGTTTATTTTGCAAGGCCAGACAGTATAATAGATAAAAGAGAAGTTTTTGATGTGAGATACAGAATAGGATTGAAGCTTGCCATGGAAAATCCAGTAAATGCTGATGTTGTGGTTCCTGTCCCTGATTCAGGCAGGTCACAGGCTCTCGGATATTCTGTTTATTCAAAAATTCCTTACAGTGAAGGTTTGATTAAAAACAGGTATTCTGACCGCACCTTTATTCTTCCGGATCAGAAATCGAGATATGATGCAATAAAAATTAAATTGAATACTATAAAGTCTGTAATAAATGGAAAGAAGGTTGTCCTTGTAGATGACAGTATAGTCAGGGGAAATACGATGAAGCACATAATTAAATTGTTGAGAAAGGATGGAGCGGCAGAGGTGCATGTCCGTGTGGGTTCTCCTCCAATTATTGCACCATGTTACTTCGGAGTGGATATGAAAACTAAAAACGACTTTATTGCTGATTCTAAAAGCATTGATGCGATAAGAAAAGAGATCGGTGCAGATTCTCTGGGATATATAACAATAGAAGGGTTAAAGGAAAGCATTGGGATGAATGAACTGTGCACTGGATGCCTTACCGGAATATATCCAGATGATATACCAGAGGGTGCTAAACCAAACTACACTTAAACATTCATTCTTTTTTTAATTTCCTCGACCATTAAAGATATGTTTCCATTTGTTTTGAAATAATCCATTTTAAGTGTAATTGCCATTTTATTTGCTATGGTTCTGGCTACTTTCCCCCTCTGATTTGGCGGAAGGGCAGATAGACCAGGGTAATAAAATATTATTCCGTGCTTTGGTGGTGGTGTACCTTTTCTCATATGATTGAAGAAAGCTTTTTCCGCACCCAGAATTTGCAGTGTGCCTGCAGGATATTTAACGAGATTTTCCAGACTACCGGATTTTAGCAGAAAGTCCAGCGTCAGTGTATTTCCTATTAATTTTGATGTATTTGGCATATATTTCACGATCTCTTTGCTGAGATAATCATCGAGGTAAGTTTTAAACTGGCACATTCTATTTCCCATTTCGGCTGCAGCATTGTCAACATCATCCAGGCCTGCATTACTTAGCCTGGAAAAATACAGGCATGGATCATTATTATACTTAATATCGAGCAATGTGTATATGGAAACAAGTTTTTCAAGGTAAAGGTTTATTATTTCCTCCAGTTCCTTCTTAACGGAATACATTTTTATGATGTACTGATCGTGAGAAAACTCAGAATTTATTCTTTCCTTTTCGAATTTTAGAAGGAGGTCTCTCAGGACTGGAATTTTTTTTGAACATGTATTTTCCGTTTCCGGTATTATTCCTTCCCGAAGGCTCTGGAATATGCTCATGTAGTTTTCTTGCAGGTCTTTGTACAGGTATATTTTTTTGTTTATTACTTTTCCGTACCACATTATTTTGTCCATATTTATCACTTAATATTCCATCAAGATCAACGGCTTTAAGATCGTTTAATGTATCAACAAGCATTGTTCCATATGCTATAAGTTCATTGTTGTCCGTATATATTGCAACACGGCTTCCCTTATGTATATTCCCAACAATTGCTTTTATTCCAGCAGGATATATGTCTGAACCATTCATTATATTTTTGATTGCAGTGTTTTTAACCACAACTTTAGGTGTATCAGCAAAAACAAAATCCATTGGAATCAACATGCTGTCAAACATGGAACTATCTCCCTGTTTTTTTAAAACAATTGAGTCACTTAATTCCTGAAGGGTATGCATTTTGGATTCGTTAAAATCCCCTGTATATAGCCGCCTCAGATCTGCCATCTGGGCACCGGTGCCAATAACATAGCCCATATCAGTGCATAGAGTCCTTATATATGTTCCAGACTCACATTTTACCTTAAAAAGTATTAATTTATCATTTATTTCCAGGATATCCATAGAATATATTGTTCGTTCCCGGATTTGCCTTGAAACAGCGGATCTCACAGGAGGCAATTGATAAATTTTTCCAGTAAATTCCTTGAATGTTTTTATTATAACATCCTGATCCGCCTGTGAATAAAGGCGCATAACAGAAATGTATTCCTTTGGCTTTTCATGCACTATATCTATGAGTTTTGTTGCCTTTCCAAGAGCCATTACAAGGACACCAGATACATTGGGATCAAGTGTTCCTACATGCCCAACTCTTTTTTCTCCTGTAATTTCCCTTACCCATGCGTCTACCTGATGGCTTGTAGGGCCCTTCGGCTTATCTATAACAATAAAACCGTTAATTTCATTCTGAGCTAAATTTGAATTGTACATAGTTTATGGTTTATTATAATTTCAATTTTAACCTTTGTTTTTATTTACTTTAATTTTTTATAAAAATCAATTATATTATTTACAATATCATCGGGAAGCATATGATCTGTATCTATTATATAATCATAATATGAAAAAACTCTGTAATCTAATCCGTAGAAAATCATATACCTTAAAAATTCGGATCTGGATCGGGCCATAATCTGTTGTTCAGTTACGCCTTTATCCCTGTTAGACAGCCTGGCAATCCGTGTGGATAATTCAGTATTTAAATATATTTTTACCGCATTTATATTGTTTATGCATGCCATAACTCCAGATAACCTGGATTCCAGAACTATATTATCATTTTTTTTCATGAAATCCACAATCATTTTATCCTGTTCAATATCAATTTCAGGATGTTTTTCTGCGTAGTTGCTGAATTCTATAATATCCATATTGTATTCTTCTGCTTTTTTTCTGAAAAAATATCCGCCAGAGAAGAATTTGTAATTTAGCTTCGAAGCCAGCAAATTGCCGGCAGTTGTTTTGCCAGACCCTGATTCGCCACTGACTGTAAATATCATATTGACTGCGCTACATCTTCATCCAGCTTTCTGATCTTGTGTGTAAAATCAACATATTTCATTATCATGGTAACAAAATATCCCACAGCAAGATTTCCAAGTGTATAGAGAGCCATCCACAGTGGCATAACATATATCCTTGAGGTAACTATATTTAAATTCAAATCCCATGGCATGGAAACATACTGGTAAGGTATTGCAAGCATAAATACATAAAGCCATATAAAGATCAGGAAGAAGAATATTTCTGTAACCATTAAAGGCTTCATTGTATTCATTGAAAGTGCTGCCTGATCCATCTGCCTCTGCATTGATAGCTTTTGCAATTTCTGCTGCTTTGCACGGTCTCCCGATTTGTAAGCTTCCCTCATTGCCTTCTGGTATGCTCTGCTAATCATCTGGGTCTTTCCCATCTTGAGCCAGTCGGTAAAAAAGTACCTTGGTATAGAAGATATTAAACCAAGAATAATACCAGTTAGCATCAGTGTAAGCACCGGAAGTTCGTAGTTAAAGCCAAGAACAGGCATAAAAACATAATTCAAATAATGGCCTATTGGATTTCTGATAGATGGATCACTAATTATGAATATAAGCCCAAGGCCTGCAAACATAAAAACGAATTCTATCATCATAAATTTCGTCATTTGCGGATTTTGTGCCGGCCTATTGTTTGTTTGCTGCATGTTATAACCCCCTTAATATATTGTCTGCTGCGATTTCTGGATGATTGTCTGGATTGTATATATATTTTATGGTAGCTCCAGAATATACAGAATATGCTGCTGCATAATACCTGTTTACATGCTGGTGCTCATCGATATCTTTGAGAGTATCCTCATCCCTGCTCCTGGTGGGGTCGTTTGCCCTGCGATGTTTTATTTCCTCCGGTGTTGATTCTATAAGAAAGTATGAAGACACCATAAGTTCATTTAATACCCATGCAGGAAGCCCTGGCAAATATCCAGCAGGAGATTTTATAGACATATGTGTATCGATAATTATATTATCCATTTTCCCAAGCTGGTTTGATGCTTTCTTCTGAAGATTTCTCTGCGTATCCACATCAAGCTTTCTAATATCATCTCTGGTTTTCACAAGATCCAAGTCTCTGGCCATGTCAAACATTAAAGAACCAAAATTGATTATTTCATATTGCGATTTTTTGGATACCATATCGAGTATGGTAGATTTACCAACACCCGGTATGCCTGAAATTACTACTCTCATTTTTATCCACCGTTGAAGAACTGCCTTATTAAAGGATGCATTTCCATTAACTGCTCCCTACCCATGGCCTCATAGAACTGAATTACTATTCCAACAGCCAGAAGCAAGCCTGTACCGCTGGTATCTCCCACAGTACCGATCAGATCTGCTCCACCGGCCAATATTCCTACTATGGCACCGCTGAATATTGTTATAGCAGGAATATATTTGCTCAGAACTTTTGCCATTATACGGGGATCACGGCGGAATCCAGGTATTTGCATGCCGCTGGAACGTATCTGCTTTGCCACAGCTTCAGGTCCCATGTTGGTTGTCTCAATCCAGAACTTTGCGAACAAAATACTGAATCCGACCAGGAATGCCATAAATACCAGAATATGTATCAATTCCTCCACAGGCGTGTGACCTAACAACACGCTTTGCGATACAGATGGTTGCAATATTGGGAACAACCAGTCTGACAAGCCGTTTGGAGTGTAAAGATAAAATGCGAGACCTCCGGTGGGGGTTGTGGAAGATATCCCGAGAGCCGATACCTGTGTGGCGCTGGCATATGCACCGAGGAGATGGCTGTGCCCCAAAATTGGAAATTTATCGAGAAGTGGACTATCCCAGAATAAAAGGGTCCACATTGAAATGTTTGCAAGCAAGGCCGTAGCAAGTATAACCGGTATATTTGATGCATATAATAGCTGCAATGGATACCTTCCTCTCGCTCCCCTGACCCGTTCGTGTGCAATAGGCAGTTCTATTTTGCTGCTCTGGAAGAAAGCAACTATAAAGAATATTAGCAATGTTCCAACCAGCGCAATCATGGGATTTGGCTGAGCAAATAGAATCTGTTCCATTCCTGTATTTGTTAAGTATGAACCTGGTGCGTTCATAAACAGGTATAATGCTTTGGGTATTGCACCTGCAGGAGGATTTGCGAGGGATAATGGTGATGTTATTGTTGATGGAATCCAGTTAAATGTACCTGTAAATAACTGCTGTGATACACCTGCTGCTATGAATAATGATATACCTGATCCAATACCATATTTTGAAACAACCTCATCCATTAAGAATACAAGGTATGAACCGAAGAATAACTGCAGTATAATTATGGACTGTGCAAGAAACTCTCCATATCCAGGAACAACATGAGCTATATTTGCAACAAGCCCTGCATCTGGAACAAGAAATCCAAAAGCCTGTGGTATTGCTTCCACAAATATCATTATAATTACAAGTAATTTCTGGAAACCCTGATAAATCGCTTTATCGCTTGAATCACTCAGATCCAGGTTAAAGATTTTGGCTCCAGCAAAGAGCTGCATAACTATACTTGCTGTAACTATTGGCCCTATGCCAAGGTCCATTAATGAACCTGATGCTCCTGCGAATATTGCCCTGAATGATGCGAAAACATCCACGGTTTTCGATGTATTAAGGCCATATATATAGATGTTTGTCAGCGCAAAATATATCAGAACTACTATGGCTGTCCACATCAATTTATGTTTAAATGAAACGTGTCCCTTAGCCTTTTTGATGGCAGGAAGTTTGGCGGTAAGATTTTCCAGGCCATATAACTTGCTTTTCTTTGGACCTTTATAACTTAAAAGCAGATAAGCAATTATAAAAAGTGGTGATGATAACAGACCAAGTATGAATAATTTAAGTCCGGTATAGTGAGAAAAGTAATAAAATGAAAAAATAAAAATAGCATATATGAAAACTATCGGAATTGCGGCTCCTTTATTTCTTTGAATCTCAGTCATGTTCTATCTTTATACCGTGATAGGAAACCTTACTAATAGATTTTTCGGTAGCCTTTGGAATTTTAATTGTGCACTTTATTTCAAAGTTACCACTAGCAAGCAATTTTGTATAACCGGCATTGCCGAGATCTATTACATCATTTTCCACGTAGCCGGCAGCTTTTAATGACTCATAACGATCATTTAACTGGCTGAGTGTTATTGGATTTTCATATGTTGTTGAATGGCTTGTAAATCCGTGAACGCCAAAATGGTTTTTATCATGAATGATCAACCATATTTTTTTGTGTGCACCAAGTCCGGCCATTCCACTTCCGCCTCTCTTTCCTTTTCCTCTTCCGGATTTCATTCCTCTGCCGTAATGGCCGCCTCTTAATTTTTTAGTTTTTGTCCTTACCATTTAAATCTACCCCCGGAACAATCATACGTTTTATTAAACTGTTAATCTTGCTTCCTCTATAACCCGCAGACCCTTTCTGATGAAATGGCTTTTGAATTGCTTCATAGCCACCTTTTGGCGGATTAAGCCTGACCACAGGTTTTACGTTTTCCAGATCTTTTATCTTTACTTTATTCTCGAACATTGCCTTTGCTAATTCGGCGATGGAAGAATAACCAAGAACCTTTGCGTAATCTTCAGTTATTTTTTTCCTGCCATTTAATAGAATTCTGTCTTTAAACAGCAGTTCTATGGTTTCCTGATCAATTTCACCCCATGTGACATAATCTTTTACTCTGTTCAGCATGCCAGTAAGGCTTTCGGATTCTGGAAACATGACCATGTGATTTATTCTATTAAGATTCAATAGTTCTGCGGTTTTTTCTGCAAACGGCTTTATTCCTGTTTTTCCTCTAATCCTTATTATCGCTATCATGTTCTATTCCTCCTACATATATTGGGGTTGTCAAATTTATCTTTGGGTTCATTTTCATCGATATTGTTTTTTTAAGTGCGTCAAATGTTGCCAGTGCATAATTCACTGTTGTTTTTGTATGTCCTGATGCAAATCCCCACGCATCCTCGATTCCGGCCATTTTTAGTATAACTTTAACAACATCTCCAACAGCCAGCCCAACTCCCTGGGGTGCTGGTTTTATCTTAACTTCGACCGAACCTGATTTGCCAACAATTTCAAATGGAAGTGAATGTGGCCTGCCGCATCCGCATTCCCATGAACCACAGCCTCTTTTAATTTCTATGATATTTGTTTTGGCATTGTTTATTGCTTTCCTTATAGCTGGTGCTGCTTCTTTGGCCTTTCCTCTGCCTATGCCTACATATCCGTTCCCATTGCCAACTACAGCAGTAATTGAATAATTCATTCTTCTGCCGGAGTCTGTCATCCTCTGGGCTCTTTCTATATTTATTACCTCATCCTGCAAATCTGGAATCAAATAATCAACTATCTGATATTCCTGTAAAGGCAATTTTGTGTGCAGAGCATCACCTATACTTTGAATTTCGTTATTTGCAACCAGTCTCCCAAGTTCTGTCCTGGGAATCCATTCTTCATCCATATTTATTCACCTTTTTTAACAAATTTTGAAATATCAACCTTATTTTTCAGATGTTCTCCATTTATTCTTGATTCATCAGGGAAAACATCTTCATTTACAGGTATATCTATTCCAGAATCTACTATGCCTTTCAAAGCTGCAGCCAGCCTCCCTCCATGAATGAATTTGTATCTTCCAGTATCAAGTATTGCTGATTCTATTCCCTTCCCTTCAGCCTTTTTTCCTGCAAGATATCCGGCAAGATACATGGCCTGTATATTATTGCCATGCACCCCATATTCTTTCTGGAGAGTTATATTTGTGACCGTAACTCTCACATTATCGCCTGAAGGATTGTAATCCACAAACTGGATCATCATTCCTTTATTGGTTGGCCGTATAACTGCACGGGTTATATCAGATTTTAATAATCTGTATCGTTTCTGGTAATCGGTTATGCCTAAATTTCTTCTTTTAAGCACTGGTGTTGTTTTCATTTTTATCCTCCTTTATTAATGATTCAGCTTTAAGATGGGATACCAGCTGTGCCCTTGAAGAGAAAGAACCACTTTTTATTGTTCTATAATATTTGCGGTATGTTGGCTTATCAATAGTCTCCTTTTCCTTAAGGTCCCTCAATTCACTTCTAAGTGCCCTGATTGTGTTGATCCATCTTCTCTTTCTGGGATATCTGGCATATTTTGTTCCTTTTACGGATCCTGGACCTCTTCTTCTACCCTTGCTCAGCTGATTTATCCTTTTCTTTAATCTCTGATTTGAATGGTTTTTCTTAGCTCTTCTCTGTATTATGTTAAGACCTATTAATTTATTTACATCGTCTCGGGATGTGGCATCGAGTACCTTATCCAGGTTAGTTGTATCTATCCATACTCTGGAAGTTCCAACCTTCAGTATGTCTGCAGATATTGCCTTAATGCTGGACATTTTCATTTTACCACCTTGTTAAATACATGTATGCCTAAATTATCAGCTTCTGATTCAATATCTATTCTCTTTTTATATCCAACAGTAGAAGCTATTCTTGCACCTTCAAGGTCAGGATTAATTTTTGATAATTCCGGCACATTATGAACAAGAACTTCCTTGAATCCTGATGGATGCAGCCCCCTAACTGCTTTTGGCGTTCTGAATCCAGGGCCGACAACTGGAGGCCTGTAACTGAGATGGGCACCGAGTTTGGAATGCTTTCCTCTGGGCCTCCTCCATGAGTCGTCGAATTTCTTATACCTGAACCATTCCTGCCTGTGGAATTCAACTCTTCTTCTGTTTACTTCATTCTTCTTTTTTAATAATATTTTTTGTTCCTTTGTCAATAAGGGCTTATAACTCATCTGAATTCACCCCCTTCAACAGATATATTCCATCCTGGAATACTCTGGCATCGAAGTGCTTTATGTAGGTAGCTCTCTCTATATTTGCCGCTGTATCTCCCATATCTCTTTTATCAATGCCTTCTATTATTACACGGTCTCCTTTTACAGAAACTTTGCAATTTTTGATTTTGGCTATTCTAGGGGCTTTACCGCCGAGAAAGTTTTCAACATAGAGCTGATTTCCACGAACTGAAACTCTCATAGGAAAATGGGTAAAATCAATTTTCATCTCATATTTGAAGCCATTTGTAACTCCATGAAAAACAAGATTCAGCTCTGAATACCATGTTCCAATAATACTGTTAGTAAATTTGTTTTCCTTGCTAACCGCTATTATTATTGAATTTTCTTTTTTGTATACTTTCACATATTTATCCCTGAAGTTCCTTGAAGTTTCTCCAAGTTTACCTTTGACAGCAATAACTGCGTCATTGATATCAACGTTTATTCCTTCAGGTATTTTTAATTCCATTTTATCTTTCCAATTTATCATTTATTCCACCTCAATATACATAGGCCAGTAATTTCCCACCTATGCCAAATTTTCTCGCTTCAAGGTGGCTCATAACACCTTTTGTAGTGGTGAGTATGATGATTCCAAAATCCTGTGCAGGCAGATACCTTGATTCATATCTTTCTATACTTGACCTTGTAACAGATAGCCTGGGTTTTATTACTCCACAGTTATTTATTGTATTGCTAAGGACAACATTAAACTTTCCTCCTCTTTCTTCGTCTATTACCTCAAAGCTCTTAATATAATTATAATCCTGCATCACTTTTAGCACACGCCCGATTATTACTGAAGCGGGGCTTATAGTTATATCATTTTCACCGATTCTTGAGGCCATCTTTATTGTATTAATTACATCATTTAAAGGATCACTTTTCATTATTATCACCTCAACTATATTTGCGGAAACCTATCTTCTCAGCAGTTTCCCTGAAACATTGCCTGCACATTCTGATACCATATCTCCTTACCAGGCCTCTTTTTCTACCGCACCTGACGCATCCCTGAGAATGCCCGAAATTCTTTTTTGGTTGTAATTTTACCTGCATTTATATCACCTTATAATTTGAGCGTTGAAGTTTTCTTCTAGGAACTTTATTGTTTCCTCTTTCTTTATGCCTATGCTTTTGGGTATGCTCTTGCTCATGATTCTCCTTCTGGGCAGTCGATATCCGCCAGCCCTTTTAAGGACTATAGCAATATCCATTCCAAATATTCCTATATCCGGATCATATTTCATTCCCTTAAAGTCTGTGTAGTCAGTAATGCCAAAATATGCATTGCCCTGCTTATCGAATGAGTAAACAGGAATCTTATAATCCTTTGCATAAAATGCTTCTTTCAGGAATTTATATGCATCGTCTTTTCTAAGAGTTACTTTCGCTCCTATATTCAGCCCTTTTCGTATATTGAAATCACGGATAGTTTTTCTGGATGTTGTTAATACAGGTTTGTGGTTGGTCAACAGTTCCAGGACTTTAGTAGCTTTTGTAAGCCTTTCCCCTGCTGCCCCAACTCCTATATTTATTACTACCTTGTCTATAGTAATTTTTCTCATTGGATTTTCTGTTTCACTCATCATCTACTACCGCCTCCGTTTCAGGTATTTTAAATGTGTACTTTGGTGTACCGATAACATATATGTAATCCTTTATTGTTGAAAAGCCTTCATTCAGATGTACCATGTTTTTTACTGATGATTTTTTTACTTCTATATTTTTTATGGTTGCAAGTTCCCCGATATGAGAGCCGCCTGTAATGAATGCTTTATCGCCTTCGCCCATCTTCAACACGTTTACGATTTCAAGACCCGGTATTTTCATTAATAATACATCGGACGTGTTTATGTCCTTTCTGTCCGTTACTATTGTTTTTCCATCGCGGAAACCAAGCTGTATTTTGCCTGTTCCCACTATACTTTTTTTGACAACCTTGAAAAGTTTTAATCCAGCATTATTCGGTGAATTTGGCATAGCTACAAGTTTGCCTTTCCTGTCGTACAGGATTATATACTCATTTTCAAGTGTTTCAACTGAAAGCACATCCATGAATCCCAGTGGAAATCTTCTGTCTTTTACTATTTTGCCATCAACCTTTACCATATTATTATTCAATATCCTTGTTATTTCTCTTTCCTTGTCACCAAGTTTAAGATAATCCCTTAACAGTATTAACATGGGTATTGAATCTTCCTTATTGTGGGTGGCCGGAGTCGGAGTAACTGACCAGAAATTGGTTTTTCTGGGAATTTTCAGTTTTCTCGAAGCCATCATTATTTTAGTTTTCATTATTATCATCCTCTTTATTGTCTATGCTCTCAGAGCTTTCTTCTGATTCTTCTTCAGAATCCTCTGATGCATCTTCATTATTTTCTGGCAGATCAATTGTTTCTCCAGCATTATCCTCATCTGTTACTTCAGATTCAACCGGTGTTGCTTCCGACTCCGCCGGTTTCTCAGGTTCAGGTGCAGGCAGGTTTCTTCTTGCTGTGACTTCTTTTATCTTGTTGTATCTTCCTTCTATTGAAAGTTCAAGTTTTGTCACAACTAGATTGCTGTGGTCAACGTAATATTCAACCTGTTTTCCATCTGCCTTTGCTATTGTAACTCCCTCTATTGAGATTTTCCTGGTTTTATGGTTGACTGCTATTACCTTTCCGCCCTCGCCTTTTCTCGCCCCAGAAACTATCTTTACAATATCACCTTTAACAACAGGAAAACGGCGTATTCCGTATTTTTTTCTCAGGTCTCTATTCAGTGATACATTAATTTTTGTATTTAACATGATATTACCTCACACTATAGTGGATGCTATTGCAGCAATTCTCGGCCATCTTTCCGCGGCTTCTCTGGCAACAGGACCTTTTATATCCGATCCTCTTACTTCGCCATCTAGTGTAACAAGCACCGCTGCGTTGTCTTCAAACTCTATAATATTGCCATCTGCCCTTCTGTATGGCCTCCTTTGCCTGACAACAACGGCATATACAACCTTCGCTCTCATCTCTGGTGTACCTCTTTTTACACTCGCAATAAACAGGTCACCAACTCCGGCAGCCGGTATACGCCTTGCTACAGTATGCAAAGCCTTAACACCTATAAGGCTAATTACTTTAGCACCTGTATTATCTGCACATGGTATAACAGCCCCAAGCGGGAGCCCTCTTGATTCATTTCCCGAAATACCTTTCATTTTAGTTCACCTTCTCAATTACAACAAAATCGATGGTCTTTGCCAATTTTCTGCATTCTGCAGCCCTGACATTATCACCGATTTTCACTTCAATGCAATCTGGCAGGTGGGCATGGTATTTGGTAAATTTTGTAATGTATCTTTCATACTTTTTAATATATATTTTCGATTCTCTTTTTATAACAATACTGCGTTTCATTTTAACTGAAACAACCGTTCCTGTCAGTATTTGGCCACGAACCGGAAGCTCGCCATGAAATGGGCAATTAGGATCTTTGCACTCCTTTTCCGGTGGTTTCACATCTATTCCTATATTATTCATTTTTCATACCTCCTTAATTTTTTATATATTTTTCTTTTTTCCTTTGTTCTGTCTTCAGGCCTTATTAGCACAGCATCCCCGTTTATATTGTACAGCTTATCTTCGAATGAAATTTCGAATATTGTGCCTGCTTTTGGAATGCTGCACGTTTTAATTCCATTGTTTATGAACATCATATTTTTTGACTCGTCAATCAGTTTCCCATTAATTCCAATGTTTTTAGTATTGTATGAATTCTTTACCTTTATATCCTTTCCGATAAATTCCATCAAATAGACTTCATTTGCATTCATGCCATCTGAACCTTGAATCCCATGCTTTCGAGTTCTTTCTTCATGACGTCTCTGTGATCGCCCTGCAACTCTATACTCTTTCCATCCTTAACTGTCCCACCTGAAGCGGCCTTCCTTTTTAAAGACTTGGCAATCTCGTTGATGTTCTCAGTTTTAGGATCGATCCCGTCTATAACAGTTACCAGTTTGCCGTATCTTCTTTTATCTACACTTATTTTTACAAGCTCACTGTCACGGTTAAATCCTTCCCATGGTTGAAGTTCTTTTGGCATTCCTGTGAAATCTTTATCTTTCATTCTCTTTTTTCCTCCATAACGGTAAGTATCCTTGCTATCTGCTTTTTAATTGAATGCATGGTTCCTGGGCTTGCAGGAGCACCGCCCATTGCTATTGCAGATCGTTCTTTAAGCAGGGACTCCTTTAGGGATTTAAGCTTCTCATTAAGTTCCTCATCGGACATTTCCCTTAATACCTTGGCTGTTAGTTCTTTATTCGTTAGTTCCATTTTCCTCAACCTCTTTATTTTCCACGCTTTCAGGAACGGGTATTTTTGTTTGTGTATTAATTAGTATTTCATCAGGTAAGCGGTAATCCTGCCTGAGTAACCTGACATAAATGCCTATGGCTCCGGTTTTAAGCATTGCAACTGAATATCCTGTTATAACTCCTGATCGTGCAGGTTCCCCGGAATATTTTATTTCTCCATACATGAATTTCTGTGTTCTTGCCCTTTCTCCTGATATTTTTCCGCCTATTCTGATTAACACGCCCCTTGCATGCTGATCAATTATTCTTCTTAATGTTGTATTACCCGCCTTTCTGTAATTCCATCCTTTTTCAAGAGACAATGCTATTTTCTTGGAGATAATCTGCGGATTAAGGTCTGGATTGTCTACTTCCTTTACCTCGATCTGCGGTGATTCCAGTCCATACTTTGTTTCAAGTGTGGATGTCATTGCCTTTATTTTTGAGCCGTGCCTTCCTATAACGAGGCCAGGCCTGTTAACGTATAGTGTTATATTTGTACCGAAGGGCGTTCTTTTCATTTCCATTCCGCCAAATCCTGCACTGTCGTTTTCTGATTGCAGGTATTCCGTCACCAGCAGCTTTTTGATATTGTCATTTATGAATTTTTTCTCCTTCATCATATCACTCCTTTTCATTCTCCACTACAACTACTTCAAGATTGATTAAATCTTTAAAGAATGCACCTGCTCTACCATAAGCTTTTGGAAGAAACTTTTTTATCATTCTTCCCTTTGATGCGGAGAGATGAAATATCTTAAGATCATCAGTAAGTCCTTTAAATTCAGCATTGGCTGATACATCATCAAGCAATTTCTTGAATGCCTTTATAGCCTTTACCGGGTATCTTCCAGGCCCTGTAGCCCTTCTGTGTGAAACCGAGTCCAGGTACCTGAAATATGGCACTGCAATTTTCTTTTCCATGACCAGGTCAAGAGAATTCTTTGCAGTTTCAAGATCCATATCCTTCAGGAAATGAGCAACATTGACAGCGTCCTTCATGGATATGTCGGTTTCCCTTACCTGAGCTCTAGCATGTTTTTCCGGCATTTTATCAATACTGTATCCTTTCATATGATCACTTCAATGGCAGGAATTTTGATGACCTTGTAGCTCCGACTCCTGGACCGGAATGCTTTACTTCCTTTCTTGTAGGTGCAAATTCGCCTAAATAATGACCTATCATTTCTGGTTTTATTTCAAATTTCAGATATGATGAACCATTATACACTTCCATCTTTTTGCCAACGAATTGAGGCAAAATTATTATGTCCCTTACATGGGTTTTTATTGTTTCCTTATCGCCGAGAAGATCATCAAAAACTTTCTTCTGTTCATGATTCATTTCTCTGTTATACGATCTTCTAACCCTTGCTGGAAATATTTCGAGAAGTTCGGGGAGTTCCATTTCCTCAAGCTCCTCAATAGTCTTTCCGCGATAAGAGAATTCCTTTGATCTCCCAGTAATAGCCTTTTGAGCCTTTCGTGATCTTCTTTTTATAGATTTTACAGATGCCTGTCTTCTAACTACCATTTCTTATTCCTCCTTTGTGGTGATAACCTACCAACTTTAGCTCCAGGTGGTGCACCTCTTGCTACTGTGCTTGGACCTCCAACGTGCTGGTGGTTTCCACCTCCATGTGGATGGTTTACAGCATTCATTGCAACTCCTCTAACTGTGTATGGCCTTTTAGCTTTGCTCTGAAGATATTTTATATGCCTTCCTGCCTTCAATATCGGTATATCTCTGGCTCCAGATCCGGCAACAACACCAACTGTAGCCCTGCAATTAGGGTTTAATTCCTTTGTCATGCCTGACGGAAGCTTTATTGAAACTGAGCTGCCATGACTTATTATAAGACCAGATGAACCTGCTGTCCTGCAAAACTTTCCGCCGTCTCCGGGATTATTTTCTATGTTGTAAACATAGGTTCCGTCTTCTATTTTGGATAGTGTTGTGGTTGTTCCATTTATTGAATTGCCTGTTTCACCGGCATATAACTTCTGCCCCTTAAAAGCGCCATTAAAAGCTATCATATAGCTAATTTCATTCTGCTCATTTTTTAAGGATAGAAGTGGTACATTTCTACCTGGTGCCTGTATTATATCATCAATATTGTAATTTCCATTGTAAAGATGTTTAATATCACCGATATGCCTGTGGCTCGGGCTTTGATATGTTAACGAACCATGTCCTCTCCTTTGTGCTACTATATGTTTTCCCATTTAATTCACCTCAGAATATACCTATTCTCCCACCAATTTCTTCAGCGGAGTAGTTATCCGATAATTTAGCTATTACCTTCTTGCCTTTTTTGGTTATTAAGATATTTAAGCTAACTACTTTAACGTCAAATCTTTCCTCTATCTCTTTTTTTATTTCTGCTTTCCTGCCCCTGCGATCCACAATGAATGTAAGTTTGTTTTCCTTTTCCATCATTAATGTGGTTTTTTCAGTAACCACAGGTGATATGACATAATCCATTTAGTTCACCTCTTTGAGAGCTTCAATTGCCGATTCTGTATATACGGTTAATCTGCCAGGATTGCCGCCGGGTGCCAGTTTTGTTATGCTCAGGCTGTTTAACGAAGCAAGATCTACACCGGGAAGTGTAGAAAATGCCCTGAGATTTTCTACAGATGAACCAACAATCAACAAACTCTTTGGTTGCTTGTATGTTCTATTCCTCATCTTTCCACGGCCTGCCCTGATCTTTTTGCCGTTCTTGGATCTTAAAACATCTTCGTAAATACCAAGATTTGTAAGTACCTGCACAGCATCTTTAACCTTTTTAATGCTTTCAATATCATTTTCCACAACAAGAGGGAAAGTTAAGGTTTCAATAGAGTCCGTGGAAATTTTATGCCCTCTCTGTATTACCTTTTCTTTATTTGCTGTGAATGCTATTGCACTTAATCTGGCCATTCTTCTTTCCTTTTTGTTGATTTTTTTGTACAAAACCTTGTCGCTGCGTGGTGACAGTGCACTTCTTCCACCAACCATGCTTGCGAGTAATACTCCCCTTGAACCACTTGCCAGCCTTGGTATTCTTGAAATTCCATGATTTGGGCCAAGGTTATGGCCTACTCTTCTGGTACCTGCAAGGGGGCTTGATCCATATGGCTGCCTCATCGAAAGCGATATGGCTCTGAAGGCCTTATGTACTAAATCTTCTCTTGCCATTATAGTAAATACCGGCGGAACATCTATTTCTTTAGTAATTTCCCCTTCAATTGAATAAACATTGGTTTTCATTTTAATCACCCTGCTTGGATTCTCTTGATATATATGTAATTTCAACTTTTTCTGCATTTGCTACAGACTGCCTTGCAGGATCTCTCATTTTTATTAATCTCTTGGATGGACCGGATATTGATCCATACAGAAGAACATAATCATTTCTGACAAGTCCATATTTAAGGAATCCGCCTTTTACATTTATCTCGTTAACCTGTTCTTTTGTTCCAAATTTCATTATACGAATATTATGTATTGTTCTCTGGTGCAGTCCGATCTGACCGGCCTGAGGAACAGTATTTCTTACCCAGTCTGGATGCCATGGCCCAAGTGTGCCAATCATTCTTCTGTGTTTTCTGTTGCTTCTGGGCAATAGTTTGACCCCGAATCTTTTAACTACACCCTGAAAACCTTTTCCTTTAGTTACAGAAATAACATCAACAAATGAACCTTCTAATGTAAAATCATTAAAGTGAAGTTCCTTTCCCAATTTTTCTTCTGCAAGCTTTATTCTATCTGCAATTGTGGAACCTGATATTCTAACCTCAAATATTTCAGGTGTTTTATTTGGGATTCCAGTAACTAGCTGAGGATTGGTATTGACAAGCAATCGTACATCAGCCACATCTTTGATTTCAATATTTTTTGGCTCCTTATTTTTTATTGCTGGTATTCTCTTGAATACTTCTTTGTTTATATTATCAGATCTTTTTTCTGCAAATACACGGAGTCCATTGTCTCCTTCTTCATAATAGTGTATTGCTATTACGTTTATAGGTGGAATTTCTACTACAGTAACAGGTATCATGACTGTTTTACCGGCAGTTACACTAGTTTTTCTATAGTCTGTTGCCTGTACATGTGTCATTCCTACTTTATATCCAGCGAATGCCTGAATCTTCGATTTGCCCTCAATTTCCGGCCATGATCGAATATCAGCCCCAATTTTTTTAGCGCGTATTCTGGGATAGTACGCCATTGATCCCCTTCGGGAATGATGCGGTGTTGCCATTTTATATCACCAACCGTTACACTTGCTATATTGCCAATAAATTGCAATATTACGGGTTGCATTTAGCATTGCCCAATGTGTATGGTTAAATTCCAAAGGTTATTGGATTAATATTTATTAAGTTTGTTATTTTATTTATGTAGAAAAGTATAATTTTATGGTATATCCAAAAGAGGGACGAAAATAATAAAGTATCTGATATTAATTTATTCACATTTGTATGGAACACCGTGAGATGGAAAAATTAATACAGGGCAAAACCCCTTAATTTTATTTATAGAAGCTCTTGCCATTTCCATATTCTGGGTAAACATGCTATCGAGCTTCATTTTATTATGTTTCATGATTAATGAGTCCCCAACAAAAATTGAATTCCTGTCCTTGAAATATATAGATATATTATTCATAGTATATCCTGGTGTATCCATAACTTCCAGGAAGTTGATTTCCATTTTATTATATGAATTTACATGCTGTATGCCCTCAAATCTTAGTCCCTTGCCTTCTACCTCCAGGATTCCTTTAAGTGCCGGGCCATTCTTCATGCTACCTACTTCTCTCTTTGGTACATAGATTTTCGGATTATAAGCATCATATATGTCACGCAGAGCCCCAACATGCAGATAATCTACAGCAGTAATAAGTACATAATCCGGTGAGATTCCAGAATTCTTATAGAAATCAAGAATTTTATTAGCGTCAGATTTTATCCCCCCATCGATCTGTATAACAGAATTCTGATATCTTATTACGTAAACATGAACAATAGTGTTAGGAATGATTTCAATCCCTTCAGGAAAATCAAAATTAATTTTAGACAACATCATTACCTCACAACATATAATGACACTGGGTTATATAAATGGATATATTATTATAACGAGCAAGAGCAACAAAAGATACATATTTGAAAAACCAAATGCACTCCTGAAATATTTCTTTTTATAAGATTTAAGAGCTGGTTGCAGTACATAGTAAAGTAGGATAGCATCCAGTATGATAGCGACAGGTATGTATGGAAGTCCAAGTTTTATTGAAGGGACCAGAAGGGGAATAAGCGAGTAAAATACAAGAAGTACTGTATTTACTATAATCCAGAATTCTGTTTTCTTAATTCCAACAATTGCGGGCAACATAGGAACTTTGGTTGCTTTATAATCATCAACATTGTTAATGGATAGATTCCAGAAATGCGTTGGTGTCCACATAAATACAAGGAAAGCCAAAAATAGGG
Source organism: Ferroplasma sp. (assembly GCF_037442045.1). Classification (GTDB taxonomy): domain Archaea; phylum Thermoplasmatota; class Thermoplasmata; order Thermoplasmatales; family Thermoplasmataceae; genus Ferroplasma. The sequence continues at coordinate 34,842 of NZ_JBBIRC010000010.1, forward strand.
ATGTTAAAGAGATGGAATTTGTCAATGCGGCCCAACCAGCTAAAGCTGGAAATCCTCCCGCAATACCGCCTATTACTATATTCCAGGTAGTTCTCCTTTTCAAAAATATTGTGTAGAGAAACACATAGCTGAGAAAGCCACTAAATATAAATAAAGCAGTGAGAAGGTTAATTAGAATAGAGCTCAACGCAAAGGAAACAATTATCATAATTAAGGCTATGCCGAATATAAAATTTCTGGTTCCAGGGTTAAGTGTCCCAGACCTTGATCTGGTTCTTTTCATTTTAACGTCTATATCCATATCGTATATATTATTAAACATACTGGCTGACATAGATGCCAGAGTTCCAGCTATAATCAAAAATAACAGAAGTGCCG
>NZ_JBBIRC010000011.1:0-32366 GCF_037442045.1 Ferroplasma sp.
TCAGCATATGCAGCTCTGAAAAGGGCAGATACATACTACTAGAGGTGGATTAAACCACAAATTGTTATCAGTATTCCCAGATCCTCCCCATAGTGGAGTTATGGTTAAAATCTTTATACAAAATTATATGCACAAATTTTGTTTTCACAGGTATATTTCCTGATGATACTGTATCGTTTATTATCAGTACCTTTGCATTAACCTTTCTATATATTGCATTTCCTTTAAATCTCTTTACCTTTTTTCCTTTCAGGAATAATATATTCCATATTCATATTATTAACTGCATTCATCACTCCTGCATCTAAGTATCCACGGTCCATTAATACCGTATTGACCCTTATGCCAAAATCAATAGGTTAATCAGTATTGTTGCCTCATTTGTATTGCTAATTCCATCAAGAGCTGTTTTATTGATAACAGATAATGTAAGCCCTGGCATTTCAAAAGATTCTAATGTAGCATACCTGTATTACATATCCGTTCCCCTATAATGATAGTAAGGCGCATTGATTAGATCTTTTTGTTCCTTTCTTTTAATGAATCGCACCACCCCCAATATAAATTTGTCCGACTCATATTGTTATTATTTCTTTATCCTTCAATAAAACAAGAATTAATTACTTATTACATGTCATACATGCGGAGAGTCTGAAATTAAAAATAAATTAATATATGTTATAAATATAGCATCTAATGGATTCAAAACAATTTTTTAATGTTAAAAAAGGAGATACATTCCAAAGCAAGGTTCCAGAAAAGTTAAAAAGCACAATCATTGCAGCAAGGCTTTCCAATAAGCTATATGACTTATCGGATACTGCACCGGAAGATGGAAATGCAGAATTTATCGATATATATTCTGCGGAAGGAGAAAAAATACTTTTGCACAGTGCAGCACATTTACTTGCAAATGCGATAGTTGAACTTTATCCTGAATCGCTTCCAAATACCAGCAACGAAGGTGAAGACACATTTTATTATGATTTTAATATGAAGCCTATTTCAATAGACGATTTTCAATTAATTGAAGAGAAAATGCAGGAGCTAGTATCAATTAACGCACCCATAAAAAGGAAAATACTGCCAAAAGCCGAAATTCTCAAAGAATTCAAAGGTAATAAATACAAAATTGACAAAATTAATGAAAATGTTCCTGATGGCTCAGAATCGAGCATATATATCCAGGGTAACTATGCAGAATTCTGCAGGGGACCGCATGTACCATCCACTGGCTATATAAAAGCATTTAAACTTTTAACGATTTCAAGCACAAATTATGAAGGCGATATTAACAAGGACAAGATGATAAGAATCTATGGAACGGCATTTCCAGAAAAGAAAGAGTTAAGGGCTTTTCTGGCCCGCAGGGAAGAAGCCATAAAAAGGGATCATAGAAAAATTGGTCAGGAAATGGATTTATTCTTATTCGACAATGAAAGGGCCCCAGGAATGCCTTTTTACGCACCAAACGGTGCAATAATACGTAATGAGTTAATAGATTATATGAAGGAAATAAATTCTAAAAGCGGTTGGGAAGATGTGTGGACGGCACATGCCTTTAAAGATATTATATGGAAGCAGTCCGGCCATTACTATAAATATAAGGATGATATGTTTCTTTTTACTCTTCCAAACGGTGATAATTATGGATTAAAGCCCATGAATTGCCCCGGCCATATTGCAATATTTCAGCGGAATGTTTACAGTTACCGTGACATGCCCGTTAAATATTCAGAGGCAGGAACAGTTTATCGATATGAAAAATCCGGTGAAATGGGAGGATTAACAAGGCCAAGAGGATTTACAATAGACGATGGGCACGGGTTTGTCATGGAAAGCCAGATATTCGAAGAAACGGTATCATTGCTTAAAATTATCCCATCACTATTCAAAACTATACTTGGAATAGATGATGTTACATACGATTTGAGTATCATGGACAAACAGCATCCAGAGAACTATTTAATGTCATATAAATGCTCAGATTGCGGAGAAAAATTCATGCTAAGAGCCGCTTCACAGGAATATAAATGCCCAAACTGTGGGTCTGAACATCTAAATTCCGATTTTACCATGTGGGACAATGCAACGGAAAACTTAAGAAAAGCACTGGAAGGATTAAACTTAAAATATACCGAATACCCTGGAGAGGCTGCATTTTATGGGCCTAAAATCGATATCCATATCAAAGATGCCCTTGGCCGATTATGGCAATTATCAACAATACAGATAGATTTCTTCATGCCTGCCAATTTTGATCTAAATTATATAGATAGCAATGGTAAAAAAGTAAGGCCCGTTATAATTCACCGTGCCATATATGGAAGTTATGAAAGATTCATAGCAATTCTTTTAGAGCATTACAATGGAAAACTTCCATCATGGCTGACTCCTCTACAGGCATATATAATACCGGTATCAGAAGCATCCAATGAATACGCAATGGAAATTAACAGGAAATTAAAAGCAAAGGGAATACGAACAAAAGTAGACATTTCCGATGGAACAATATCTAAAAAAATAAAGCTAATCAGGCCAATGAGGCCCTCATATATTATTGTGGTTGGAGAAAAAGAAGTTGAAAATAAAACTATTTCAGTAAGAAATCGTAAAGACAGGACAAAGGAATATAAGATTGATGATTTTATAAGTATAATCCTGGATGAAATCAGGGAAAAGAAAATAGATCAGGCATTCTGATTTTATTATTTTACTATGAATTTTTATATGTATTATTTATACAGTAGTATGTCCGTTATACCTGAGAATTTAAATTATACAAAATCGCATGAGTGGTTTAAGATAGATGGTGATATTGCAACAGTAGGAATTACTGATTTTGCCCAGCACCAACTTACAGATATAGTTTATATAGATATGCCTAAGATCGGTTACTCAAAAAAAGTTGGTGAAACACTTTTAACCATAGAATCGGTGAAATCTGCAGAAGATGTATATTTTCCGGTTGAAGGAGAAGTAATAGAAACCAATCAGGAACTGGCCCAAAAACCAGAGCTTGTAAATTCAGATTGTTACAAATACTGGCTTGTTAAAATAAAAGTATTAAATAACAAATATGATTCTATGAAAGCAGAAGAATATAAATCATATATCGGAGAATAAAAATAATTATGGAAAGAAAAGATACTTATTATAAAAAAGCCAGGAAGGAAAATTACAGGAGCAGGGCTTCATTTAAACTTCTTGAAATACAGTCAAAATTTAATATAATATATCAAAATGACCATGTTCTCGAATTTGGTTCATCTCCAGGCGGTTGGACACAGGTTGTTCAGCAGTTTACAGAAGAGCCAGTAATAGCAGTTGATATAACTCCAATGGACCCAATTAAAGACGTGGTGTTTATAAAGGGTGATATTAACAATCCAGGCCTGAAGGAAAAAATAATTGTGGCGATGAATTCCCTTGGCATAAATGCCATATCTACTGTACTTTCTGATGCCATGGTTAAAACCAGTGGAAATTATGATCGGGACCACTATAATTCATACCTTCTCTGCGATAGCGTTATGCGCATATCAATAGACCTTCTATCTTCCGGCGGAAATGTTGTTTTAAAGCAGTTTCAGGGAGATTCAACAATTGAATTTGTTGATAAATGGAAAAATAACTTTCATTTCTACAAGGTCACAAAGCCAAAAGCCTCAAGGCAGCATAGCAGGGAAGTATACATAATATTCAAGGACAAAGTTTAAGAATCCTCTTCAAGGTGCTTTAAAATATTATTATAATAGTCATAATCAACTATACATACTATTTTTTTGCCTTTATATTGTTCATAAAGGTCGTCTATTCTTTGGCTCATATAATTTTCCCTTGCAGCGTTTACTTTTTTAAATGACTTTAAATCAACACTGCTATTCCAGGTCTTTACAAATTCTTCAGGTGTTTCAGCATTGAATTTAATTTTCATTATCCTCTTTTTCCGCAGTGAATGCCTGAGCAAATCAGTAGTTTTTACATATTTGCTGTATATGTTTTGATAGTCTCCCTCTTCCATATCCAGCCCTATCATTTCTATACCATTTTCCTTGCAGTACTTTGTTGCCTCTATATAAACAGGTGATGGTGTCATAACTTCTCCATATTTTGCAAGATTAATCCCATACATGATCTCATAATCTGACATGTCCAGTTCAAACGGGTCTTCTATAAAATCTTTCATGCCTTCCACCTGTTCCGGTGAAATACTAATAAAAATTATATCTGGCCTGATCTCTAGAAGTTCCTTTCTAAGGTCATCCCCATCTCTTACCAGCCCCTTTACTCCTCCGAATAAATAAAAGCCATCATTAATCCTTTGAATCATTTTAATTTTTCCAGGATTTCATTAAAGCTATCTATATCATAAATCTTTCTCAAGTTTTTAAGGCTTATAATTTTACATCCATATATATTTTGTTTTTCGGAAGTCCCCCTGCTAATCAATACAGGTATATCATCAAGCACATCGCTAATTTTCTTAATGGATATTATTCTGTTATTGCTTTCATTTATGTCATTGAATGCCCCAATTATAAGATGTGATTCTGAACAATATGAAAGCCCATCAAATGGATTCCTGCTTATATATTCTGATACATATCCAATGTTATTCATTACTGTAAATACTTCATTAATAAATTCACTGGCTATATTATCTGGAACGGAAACTATATCTGAAATAGACATATCCAAATCCATGCTTATATCACCCTTTAATATATTTTCAAGTTTGAGATAAATATCTATTGTAGCTGAACTTCCAGATTCATAAAGCGATACTGATCTTCGTGATACTCCCAGTTTCAGCGATATATCACCTATTGAATACTTATTTTTTTCTCTGAGGTCACGCATCTTTTTCCCATTTATGCCAACGTAGAATCCCCCATGTGCAGAATATATAACAGGAGGTTCTCCCTTCAAATAATCCTTAAAGCTTTCAAGAGAAAGTATGGGAACACCATGCCTGAAATACAATACACCTCTTTCCAGTTTTCCATTTCCAGCTTTTTCACCTATTATAATGGCTTTTGAATTTGTCAATGAGCTCATTTTCATCAGTGGGGCAACCCCAATTTTGCTGAATGTATTGACATTGTACAGAATTTTAATAATATATCTTTCATTGCCCCTTTTGCAAATTAAATCAAATGTTACAAGACCATAGAGATCCGGCTCTGAAACCATAAATTCATCCCTTTTAAGGAAATCGTATACATTTTTAATTAGCTCTTCTCTCTGATCCACGTTATAATAAAAATATAGTTGCATATATATTTTTCTATTATATCTCCCTTTATATATCTATTTGTATATATTATGATCATCAAACAGTGTTGAAACTTTATGTGAGCATATTTTTATTTCACATTTGTCACAGATAATATCTATATTTTCTAAGGAATCAATATGAATTTTATTTATCCCGGAAATTTCATTAAACATTTTAAATAATGAGTTTTCAATTTTATTGTAGAATATAATTCTCATAAAATTTGTTTCATAGTCAGAATTTATTGAATATATTTCTTTTATATTTGACATGTATTTGCCAATAATATTAATTATTTCAGGAATTACCTTAGAATACATTCCCTTATCAATATAAAAGGTAACAATTTCGTTCTTCATCATCATTGAAATTTTTTTAATATCTGGTATTGCTGAAATATTTTCCATAATGGCTTTTACTACTGGATTGCAGTTAACAAATTTTATTGTGTCGTACAGAGTTCTCCTGTTTACCTTTAATGCATTTGCAATGCCACTCAATGAGACCTCAATATTATTTACAAAAAATTTATCGTTTACAATAGAAATTCCGTTTGTGTACAGCTTTTCAACTATTTTCTTTTTTACCGGATATGCTTTAAAGTATTCATCGAACACAAGCTGCATATATGTTAAATCCAGCATTATATAAATAGTTTGTATTATTTATGAAGTTATAATATTCTAAATTGAGTTCTCATATAAACATTATAACCTAGAAAAAAGGGTCAAAGAAAAGATTAATTTTAACTATAAAAATGTAAATTATATTAATAACCAGAAATAAAAAAATGAATCTTCAACCCAATCAGCATGAATATAATAAGCCTAAACCAGCACATTAACAATACATATTATAATTTCAGGTTAACTGGAAAAAACACATTATGAAGAAAAGAAAGTGAGAAAATGAAAATAATAAATATATTAATGGCAATATGATAATTACAATAAAGTGATAAAAATATTAAGTGATGATTTTGATAAATATGTTAAGGAAATGATCGAGCCTGATACGCCTGTCAATGATAAAAATAATGAAATCGCTGAAGGTAATGGAGAATATTTGGGAAATAATTTTAACACATTTCCAGAAGAATTTCAGAATAAAATATTAGTTTTTTTGGACCGGAAAATTCTAGAATTCACACCAGCAAATAATAATGATGAAAATGGGAGTATGCAAGAACTCGCAAATATGATGTCCAATTATGAAGCATTTGCCGGAGCTTTTGGATTTAGCATAGGCAACAATTTTGAAAATCTCACTGAAATATTGCAGGATAGAATTTTTGGACTCGTAGAAAATAATTCCGAATATCCGGATAGCAATTTTGCAAGATATTTAGGCTTCAATTTTGGCCAGAGATTAGACAAAATCCCTGAAAAATTACAGGACAAAATCTTAAAACATAAAGCTGAAGATTTTTTTGATGGATTTGAAGAAGGCTGGCAAGAAGCTTTTGACAGATTTCCAGTGCAAACACAGAATAAAATTTCACAATTCAGGAATCACTTGAAATAAATATTTAATTAACTTTCTCCAAGTTATAGAAACAGCATAAATCATAGATTAATAAAATATCCTTAAAACTCCAAATTACCAGCAATTCTAATAATGATACATGCTTCCACAAAACCAATATATAAAATATATAAATTAGCAGCCTAAAGTTTTCAACTTTTATAATTAAATTGTTGTATTTTCATCATAAATTAATGCCCAATAAAAATTTTATAACGTAAAAGAAATTATTATAAATGATAATGACATTATCTGGCATGTACGGAAAGGTACTGATATGTGACCCTGTTGACGGTGTGTTGACAGATAAATTAAAGGATAAATTTGAAATAGATTATAAACCAAAAATTTCTTCAGAAGAGCTTCTTGACTTAATAAAAGATTATGATGTTGTGGTTGTAAGGAGCAGAACAAAAATTACAAAAGATGTAATTTCCAGAGGAACAAAATTAAAAATAATAGCCAGGGCCGGAATTGGCGTTGACAATATAGATACAGATTACGCAGAAGAAAAGCATATAAAAGTTGTATATGCACCCGGTTCTTCAACACAGAGTGTTGTTGAAATTACACTTGCAATGATGGTAATTGGTGCAAGATCACTTTACAAAGGAATAGAAAATACAAAGAAAAATGATTTTACAAAATTAAAAGGCATTGAACTTGAAGGCAAGACACTGGGCATCCTTGGCTTTGGCAGGATAGGAAAGGCAATAGTTGATGCTTCAAAGGCATTTAAAATGCATTTCATTGCATATGATCCCATGCCTGTTGAATACCCGGATTATGTAAAAAAAGTTTCACTGGATGAACTGTTAAAGGAATCGGATGTAATATCAATAAATGTTACCATGAGAAAGGATTCACCGTATATACTTAACGACCCCGACCTTGCAAAATTAAAGGATGGAGTAATAATAGTAAATACATCGAGGGCAAGGGCAATAAATGGAAAGGACATGCTAAAATATCTTAAAAGTGGAAAAATATCTGCCTTTGTCAGCGACGTTTTCTGGGATGAACCGGCTAAAGAGGATTACGAAATTGAAATGCTCAAACTGGATAATGTAATGATTACACCACACCTTGGCGCCCAGACAAAGGAAGCACAGAAAAGAATTGCAATAATGACTGCAGACAATATAATTAATGAGTGGTAAAATATGCTTCTTATTCCCGGTCCAGTGGAGGTCCCTTTCTCCGTTGCAAATGCAGGCTCTTATGTTGCAAATCATCGTTCTGCAGAATTTAAGCAGATAATAATGGAAAATGAATCAATGCTCAATAAGTTTTCAGGTGCATATAAAACTGTAATGGTTACAGGGTCTGGAACACTGGCTGTTGAAACAATGGTATTTTCTCTTATTAACGAGAATGATAAAGTACTTTCAATAAGCTACGGAAATTTTGGGGAAAGGCTTATCGATTCAATAAGCAAAAAAACAAAGAATACACAGTTTATAAATTATGAACAGCTAAAGCTCGAAAGCCTTCTTAATGAAATAAGAAATAGGGACTATGATAAACTATTTCTTGTCCATAATGAAACTTCTAACGGCACAGCAATTAGAGACCTTTCAGAAATCATAAAAATAGTAAGAGAAAAGGGGGCAAAATTGCTCATTGATGATGTATCCGGTTTTGGCGGGTATAACATGGACATGAATGGGATTTACGCCATGGTTACAGGAAGCCAGAAAAATATTGCAGCCATCCCTGGAATAGGAATAATATTTCTTTCTGAAGAAGCATACAATGACATAAATTCATTATCTTCAGGAAATATTCCATTCTACCTTGATTTAAAAACTTCGCTGAAATTCCTGGAAAAAAATGAAACCGCATACACTCCTTCTACAGGCGCATTTTTATCTTTAAATCTTGCACTTAAACTTCTTGAAAAAGAGGGTTTTTCAAAACGGATAAAAAGAATATCGGCATCCTCAGATTTCATAAGAAAATCACTTTCTGATAACGGCATTGAAATATTCGGGACCAAAGCTATTTATTCAAATACTGTTGTATGTTTCTACAACGATGTTCCAGATATAATCAAGAAACTGGAATCCAATGGAATTGTTATATCAAAGGGCATGGGAAAAATATCATCTCAAACCTTAAGACTAGGCACAATGGGTGTGATAAACAACCATTATATTAAAAAATTCCTGGATACATATTTTATGATTTCAGGAAAAAATATTATTATAAACGAGGATGAAATTCCCGAGGCTACAAGATTGCCTGATTTCATATTCGATGATATTAATCTAGCATGAAAGCTAATCTTTTGTGCCCTTTTCCCTTATTTTCAATTTTGATTATTTCTATTTTTCCAACTTCTCCTGTGTTTTTTACATGTGTCCCTCCATCCGCCTGGAAGTCAAAGTTTTCTATTTCAATAATTCGCACAACCGGCAAACTTTCTATTAATTTTCTGCCAGGTTCTGTTCTTGCAAGTCCCGGAATTTTCATTGCCTCCTTTCCAGGTATTTCCCTTTCAAAAACATTCAGCCCTGAATCCACAACATTCTGTGCTTTTGAAATTATTTCATTTACAAGTTCTTTATCTATAATGTCAAAACTGAAATCAACTCTCGCATGGTCATTGTAAATCTGGCCGCCAGTAAGAAGCCCATTTTTATAGTTATTATTGACCACACCATCAATTATGTGCACTGCCGTATGATATCTCATATGTATATACCTGTTTTCCCAGTTTATTATGCCATGAACGGTGTCCCCTGGAGCAATATTGCCAGCATCAGACGCAATATGAATTATATTCCCATCTTCCTGTGTTACATCAACTATGTTTATTACGGTATTGCCCGTTTTAAGTATTCCAGTATCATTAGGCTGTCCACCACTTGTAGGATAAAACAGTGTTTTGTCCAGTATGATGTCATTACCATTTACAGCAATTACGGAAGCATCAAATTCCTTTCCATACATATCCTTATAATAAAGCTTTTCAGTCATTAATTTGATAACCGTATATATTATATTAACTTAATTTTAAATAATGATAGTATACAAAATTGTGCAGTAATCTATTTATATTTTAATAAAATGTCAAATTGATTATTATGAGTTTAATAAGAGACGAGGATGCAAAATTCCTGAGAGAAGATTTCGAGAAAAAATTAAAAAATACCGTAGATTTAGTTGTCTTCACATCAGATAACAGCGATTGCAAATACTGCAAGGATACCGTTTCACTGGTGGACGAAGTTGGAACATTATCAGATAAAATAAATGTTATTAAATACGTATATGAAAAGGATAAGGAAATGGTAGAGAAATACGGAGTAGAAAAATATCCTGCAACTATTGTGGCAAGGCACGATGACAAAGATGGAAGAATAATATTCTATGGAATTCCATCTGGTTATGAATTCGGTTCATTAATAGAAGATCTTGAGAATGTTTCCGTGGATGAAGCTGACGTTTCTAAGAAAGCAGCGGAGCTTATATCGAAAATAGAAAAGCCTGTTACAATAAAAGTCTATGTAACACCAACATGCCAGTATTGTCCTAAAGCAGTTATTACTGCACATAAATTTGCGTTGATGAACAAAAATATAAAGAGTGAAATGATAGAATCACTGGAATTTGACAAAGAGGCATCAGATGCAGGAGTTTCAGCAGTTCCGCATATAGTAATAAATGATGATGTTACGTTCCCAGGCGCATATCCCGATGACCAGTTTGCGGAATATGTAATGGAAGCATACAACCACGAAGAATAAATTTTTAATTTTTTTATAATATTAATATTTCATTATAAATGGAAATTTTATATAATAATTTAAAATACACTATTTACGCCATCGTAGCTCAGCCTGGCAGAGCGGCTGATTTGTAATCAGCAGGTCGGGGGATCGAATCCCTCCGATGGCTTACCTATAAAAGTCCAACACTTACAACTTTAATGCCAATTTATAACTTATTAAATGATTATCAATATATTGTGCCTATTCCAGAATACATTGATTTTATGGATTTTCCATTTTTAAATCGATCCAGTGAAAAGTTACGCCAGTCGAAAAGTGCTTTAGCAGGGTCCTGCAAAGTCAGCATATCCGCTACAATTTTGCCATAAGCCGGCGAAAGTTTGAAGCCATGCCCGCTTAAGCCAGCGCATACATAAACATTTTCAAGCCCAATATCTGCAAGTGAGTCTATTATTGCCTGGCCATCCGGTGACATATCATATAAGCCGGTTGCAGTGGAAATCAATGTAGCATCTTCCATTCCAGGCAATCTTTCAGTTAAATTATTAAGTTCCATTTCTATATATTCATCAGTTACATGATTTTCAATATCACCTTTCATGTCAAATTCTGTATTATCAATCTCTGGGCTAAGGCTTCCTATTGCAGTAATGGATGATCCTTCCATTTTGTAATACGCCAATTTTTGAGGATCCCATAATGTAGGTTTCATTCCTGCATATTTCTCCGGCCTTCTGATATATATAATATCATGCACCGATGCATATATTGGCAAAAAATTATTATCAGTTATGCCTGATTTCATCAGCAATTGATTGCTCCATACGTTTGTTGCCATAACAATAGCATCAGCGTAATATTGAAATCCTTTCCCAGTTTCCACATATGTTCTGCTATTATCAGTTCCTATTTTTTCTACAGATGTGCCGGTAATAATTTCAGCGCCAAGATTAGCTGCAGCTGAGGCATATGAACCTGCGGTTGCAACCGGGTCTGCATAGCCGCTATTGGGCTCATACAGAATATAATCGAGATCTTCGGAATTTATATCCGGAAAGATAGTTTTAAGCTGTTTAATCGGCATTTTCTGCTCGTCAATGTCAAGGCTCTTCAGCATTTTATAAATCTCTCTTGCTGTATCAGAATTATTAGCATTGAAAGGAAACACCATTCCAGTTTTTGTAAAACCGGAATATCCAATATTTTCAAAATTCATAAATTGTTCCAAAGAATATTTTGCAAGCGACGCTATAAGTTTATTGCTATAATGCGTTCTGACAAGTGCACTTGATTTGCCAGTATTGCCAGATGCTATATTCTCCCTTTCTATTAACCTGACCTTTTTTCCACGGCTGGCCATATTGTAAGCCACGCTGCATCCTGTGCTGCCACCGCCAATAACTATAATGGAATCTATTGATTTATTTTTACTCATTTTATTTTATATTAAATGCGTATAAAAAATTTTTCATGGATATTTGAATTTAAAATTCTGCAGTAATGAATTAATTAAAGTATGTTGTTTTTCCCTTCTCATCATCCTTATTTTTTGAGACGATATTCTCTTCTTCAAATTCAATATATGATATTGCACTCACAGGTATGAGCCTTAATTTCTTTTTGCCTTCCAAATCTATTTTCAATACAAGGGAACCCTCTTCACCAAGAATTGCATATCCAACATATTCACCCTCGGTGACCATTGGCTTGTCATCTCCACTTGACGAAACAACCGTATATTTCTCCCCTTTCTTAATTTCTATCATATCCATGGCTGGATATAATATTCTGTGTAAAAAGGTTTATTATATTATAAATTATAAATAATTTTATAGAAGCGTTGAATATTCAAGAATGAAATCCAGTTCATGCATTATATACACATCAATATTTTTTGATGATTTCAGGCAGATGAGATTAGAATTTGAACGCAACCTTAAAAACTACTCAAATCATTATGAAATTAGATTTGATCTTTTCAAAAATAGGAGCCTGGAAGAACTGGAAAAAATACTTGAATATCTGAACTCTATTAATATTGATTATATTTTTACATTCCGATCTAAAGAAAAAAATGAAATTGAAAAAGTATACACCAGAGCAATGCAATACAATCCACCAATTTTAGATATAGATATGGACTCATTCATATTCAAAAATCAGACTTTTAAAAAATCAAAATTAATGATTTCATATCATGGGGAAAATGATGATGATATTCAAATAAAATTAAAAAATATGTGGGAATTAGAACCATATATCTATAAGATCGCGCTTATATATACGAATTATGATAAATTTATCAGTGACCTACAGTATGTAAGGCTTTTTAAAAAAGAACAGAAAATCAAAATTGCATATATTCCTATGGGTACTTTTAATAGCTTTTTAAGAGTAATTTCCGCATATTTTGTTTCTGACTATTCATATGCATCATATACAAAAACTACGGCTCCTGGCCAGATCTCGCTGGAACAATTCAATACAATATTCAATATGTTCACAGAAAAATATGAATAATTCCAGTTGTAATCAGGCTCACCGCTATTGCAGTAAGCAACAACCCCATTATTCTTGATATAACTATCGATCCTGTTTTCCCTATCTTCTGGAATATGGGGAGAGAATACCTGAGAATTATAAAAGCGAGAATAAGAACAAGTATCACTGCAATAACAACAAATAACCTTGAAACTACATCTATCCCAGCTCCATTGAAATAAATTATTGCTGTGGTTATGGAACCTGGCCCGGCCAGCAAAGGTGTTCCAATAGGAGCTATTGCTATGGCCTCTCTGTCTGCCGAATCCTGTTGCTCAGTATTTGTTATTTTTGTTGTTGATGTTTTGCCCTGAAGCATATCAAAACCCACTTTGAAAAGCAATAACCCGCCTGCTATTTCAAAATCATATAAACTGATTCCAAGTATATCAAAAATATAAATGCCAAGAAACATGAATCCGAACAGCATGCCTGAAGCCATGTAAACGCTTCTCCGTATTACCTCTTTCCTTTCTTTTAAGCTGTATCCATCTGTAAGTGATATAAGAATCGGAACTGCGCCTATGGGATTTATTATTGCGAATAATGCAACAAACACAGTAAGGAATAGAAGTACATCTGACATTCATTCCGAATAATAAAAATGTATTAATGTTTTGTGCTATGGAAAATAATTAACGGTATGAACGGTCTTCGCTGTAGTTGTAATAACTGTAATAATCACCTTTTTGTGATCCAGTTGCTTCCTCTCCTATGGCGTTATTCATGCTTCCGTAGTACTTTTTAATCTTTTCTTCAACAGGCACATAAAGTGATAATGCTTCTTTTACATCAGATTTTTCTATGAGCTTATGGTTATTTTCTATTGCCATATCACCTGCAGCACGAACAAGGCCACCAAGTTCTCTGAATTTAAGAGTGAGTGCATTATTTTTATGCTCTTCCCGTGCTCTTCTTCTACCTTCAGTTATTATTAATTCAACTGCATCCATAGTCATATGCGGAATCTTTCCATCCATATTAATTTCCTGTGCTATGAATTGAATATATTTCATGCGGTTTTCTTTATTATCTGGCATTGAATTTTCCATCAATACTTCGTAGCCATTGCCACCAATTCTTGATCTCAGTGGGCTGAGTATATACTGTAAATCCTGTATATTGCAGGCAGCAACCAGTATAAAATCAGTTGGAACATCGTCAACTTTAACACTTGCACCGGCACTTTGGGGGTTTCTGCCAACTATTGGGAATTTTCTTTCCTGCATTGCAGTAAGTATAAAACGTTGAAGGTTTCCAAGATGAGTAATTTCATCAATAAATAAAACACCTTCATGTGCCATATGTACTGAACCGGCAACAACTCTTTCATATGGCATTGTGCCAAGCTGTGGATGGCCTCCATATGGGTCGTGCCTGACATCACCTAAAAGTTCTGTCTCACTTGCACCCGTTGCCAAAACAAACGGATTTCTGTCTATTGGAACTATAACTTTGCTCGGGCTTTTCTTTTCAAGCCTGCGCCTTCGTTCAAGAGTTTTTTCATCAAGGACTCGTATTTTATCGCCATATTTTTCGTAGACCACTATTTGTTCTTTATCACCAACTTTTCTTGTCTGAGTCACTTTATCGTTATTATTATTTACGCCAAAAGCTACGCCTATTACATTGAAAACATCATTAAAAGGTCCCTGCGTATTGTTAACTACCTTGCTGTTGTTACAGTTTGGGCATACACTTTCTGTTGGTGATGAATAAAATCCGCAATGTGGACATTTATATCCAAGTCGCTGTGCAACATTGTCAGGAGCATCTTTTGGGTCTATAATTTCTCCTTCAATTGAATTCATTTCATGCTTTTCATTTTCTATTTCTCTAATTGTCCTGACTTCAATAAAAGGGCGTTCCGGATATGATGGATTGTGAACAACTCTTATCTCCTCCTGAGGCCTGCTTATGTAAAATGACATTGCCTGTGCTATCATAGATTTTCCAACTCCCGGGGGACCAACAAGCAGGAGATTCCTTCTCTGTTTTGAAGCAATAAGCGCCAACCGAACCGCTTCTTCCTGCCCTATCACTCTTTCAAGTGGGCTTGTTGGTATTTTAATAAACGATGTATCAGGATATTCTGCATAATTCACATATGTTCCCAAGCAACCACCTTTATTTCTTCCGGTTTTTTAGTTACATGCCCCATTTTCATTCCGTAAACTGATTTTATGCCCATATTGTATGCTATGTCAATAAATCTCTGTGATATTACACCACCAGTGATTACAGTAACTCCGTTCTTAACTCCCTGCATTAATTCAACTGCATCGGATACCGGGTATCTTGCAAGTGGGTTTCCTGCTTCATCATAAATTTCTACGGCTTTGCTTTCAAAAAGTTCATTAAGTTTATTTCTTACAAATTTGGGATCATTAATATCCGTAATTTCTTCTACCACAGGTGCCTGTGTTCCAGGATTTTCTACATGTTTTTTCTCATGTTCCCGTTTCTGTTTTGCTGGCTCTTCATTGCTTTCTATGTTTATATTCATGTCTGCTATGGCTTTATTGTTTTTTTCAGTGAATTCTTTAAGTTCTTCCACCATTCCATGTGATTCAAGATACTGGTTGACCGGAGTTTTATATTTAAGTGCTTTTACTATCTGTTTGTATGTCAGTTCTTCCACTTCAGTTCCTTGTGGGGCTCTTGCAATAAAATCGACATCTGCAACCTGCAGCATTTCCTTTATAATAAGCTCTCCTCCGTGATCACCGTCAACAAAAAGAGTTACGGTTCTTGATTTAGAAAGCTCTTTAACAGTTTTTGGCACACTTGTGCCCTGCACAGCTATGGTGTTTTTAATACCATATCTTAAAAGATTCAATACATCGTTCCTCCCTTCTACCACTATTATGGAATCTGATGCTCCAATAGCCGGGCCAGCAGGCAGATGTTCTTCCCCATAAGAAAGTATTTCCTTTTTTTCCACCTCTTCCCTGACAGACTGTATTATGCTTTCGCTCAGGCTTTTCCCATTGGTGCCCATTTTTTTATACAGTTCTTCGGCTCTCTGTATGACCTTGTCTCTTTTGTTTATTCTTACATCTTCTACGTCCTCTATATCGACCTTCGCCTTGCATGGCCCTATTCTGTCTATAGTTTCAAGTGCAGCAGCAAGAATTGAGCTTTCAACCTGATCAAGTCCGGATGGTATGAGCACAACGCCCTCTGTCCTTCCATTTTTTGTATCTATGTCAACTTCAATTCTTCCTATTTTTCCACTTTTCTGTAAATCCCTTAAATCTAATTCTTCACCAAGTAAGCCCTCAGTCTGCCCGAATATTGCACCAACAACATCCGGTTTTTCTACTACACCATCAGTCAATATCTTTGCTTTGATAACATATTTTGTTATGTTTGGATCGACATTCATTATTATCACCGTTATTTGCATTAATTAAGTTATTATGATAATCTTTCGTTACCATTAAATTGTTATGTTTAAAATGTATATAATCTATTCGTTACCATTTTCTGATATTTTGCCTGTGAAAAATTAAAATCTAGAATTTATTGTTATGCGGAAAATCTGATGATATTTGCAAAAGATTAAAATAAGTCAGATATATTATTAACAGAATGATTAAGTTTGGTGTTGCTGGAATACCACTTACCAGCAAGGGAAGAACGTATATAGATTCTATTGAAGATGTGGCAAATCTTGGTCTAAATTCTCTTGAAGTACAGCTTTTAAGGGTAAATGTGAGCGAAGATCCTGCAATTGAATACGTTGATATGTATCCAAGAGATGTTACTGATTCCATAATTGTCGATGTTTTGCGCCCTGATGAAAACGGGAATTATAAAAGCATAGGCACTGAAAAACAAATAGAAGAAGATGATATTATACAGGAACTTTTCTGGAATATGGCACGAAATTATGATGAGTTAAAAGAAGGAAGTAAAATAGCGAAAGAACTCGATGTAGATATTTCAATGCATTCACCGTATTACATGGATTTGCTCAATGGCGGAGAAATGGCCGAAAAGTCAATAAACCATTTAAGGTGGTCACTTTTAATTGGCAAGGCGATGGGAGCCAAAAGAGTTGTAACCCATACAGGATTTTATACAAAGAGAAAATCAGAAAGCCTTAAAAAAGCCCTTGAAATTTACACCGGCATAGCAGGAGAACTGCCACACAAAGATGGATACCCATATATAGGCGTTGAAGCTTCAGGAAAAAAAGATTTGTTTGGCACTCAAAAAGAGCTGTTTTACCTTGCTGAGAGAATACCGGACATTGAGCCAATATTAAATTTTCCGCATATTCATTCATTAAATAATGGGTCCCTTATAGAAGCAAAGAATTTCGAGGATGTAATTAATGCCTTTTCGAAATATGCCAAATACGATCTTTATACTGAATTTGGCGGTGTGGATTACGATAATGGAAATGAATTAAAGATAACAGCAATAAAACATGGTGATTTGAAATTCGAAACACTTGCAGATGTAATATCAACGGAGGATAAAGACATGGATATTATATCCATGTCACCGTTGCTGGAACACGATGCCCAGTATATGGAACTCATGTACTGGAGAGCCCTTTCGAAAAAATACCAGAAAAAACTTGCAAAAAAAATTTAGGTGAAAAAAATGAGGTCATATCCCGTAAAAAAAACAGTTAAGATTGATAAAGCCTATATAATAGAGGTATTGAAAGCTAAAAATATGGATTTTAAAGAAGAGGGAGACCATATAATTTCTTCATATCCGGGCCTTAAAAAGATAGATGTCTGGACAGACGGCAAGAAATTATATGCGGAAACAGAAACTGATATGGATTTTAAAAACCCATCAGAAACAATAAAATTTTTCAATGAACTTCTTGAGAAATTAACCGGATATACAACAAAAGAGAGAAAGAAACTAATGTCTAAATAGTTTATTTAATTATAAGATATATATGTACAAAGATAAATTATACCTTGTTTATATTATAGTGAGCATTGCCTCAATGTTCTTCTTTATAATATCGCTAAATGATTTGTTGTTTGGCAATCAGGCATTGGTAAAGTTGGTAAGCCTGAAATCCTATGGAAACTGGCAATACTGGATACTTATAGCTTCGCTCATAGTATTTTCATATTTCGCATATATGTCATATTCATTGCTCAATGATATTTCAAAATTCAAAACTTTATTGAAAAGTAGCAGCAAAAAGACATTTATGTCAAATATGCCTGAACTTGAAAGAATTTCCAAAAGGCTCGGGTCAGGCTATAAAGACCTGCTCTTGCAGGCAAAACATAAATGGGGCATAAAGAGATAATTATCTCAGTATATTTTTTACGAACTCTGGCAGATAAAATGACCCCGCCAGCACGTCACTGTTGAAATATTTACCATTTTTTACCGGTCCATCCCTTAATTTCATTTCGCTGGGCGATGCCATTGTAAATGACCAGAGCCCACTTGGATACGTTGGTATAAATGCAAGGTATGTTTTTACATTCTTAAATACTTCAGACATCCCCTTATTTGCCATAGCAAGGGCTGATGGCTGGTAAGATGGAGAACCGGATTGAGTTACAACAATTCCATCATCCTTTAGATGGGATTTTATATCTTTATAAAAATCTCCTGAGAATAAACCTTCGGCAGGTCCTACAGGATCTGTTGAATCAATGATTATCCTGTCAAATTTTTCCTTGCTTTCTTTAATAAATTTAATGCCATCGCCAACAATCAATTTCACATCAGGACTTTTGAAAGATGATGCTATATCAGGAAAATATTTTTTAGAGACTTCAACAACATTTCCATCGATTTCAACATTTGTTATTTTTTTAATTCCAAGGTCCAGAAGCCTCCTTGCGGCTCCTCCATCCCCGCCGCCTATCACCAGTACATTTGAAGGCATGGAATTGAAATAATACGGAACCATAGTTATCATTTCATGATACACATATTCATCCTTTTCCGTTAACTGAACAGTTCCGTCTATTGACAATAGTTTCCCAAAATCATAAGTATCAAACAAATCTATTCTTTGATAATCTGTTTTTATTGAAAGCAACTGATCTTTTATTCTGAACGAAAGCTGCAAATTATCCGAGTATCTTTCTGAAAACCAATTTTCTATTAATCTCATACAGCTTTATATGTAATCTATATATAATTTTTATTCGAGATAGAAGCAGTTTCTTTCTGAGCCTTGAATTATATAATATGTGAAATTTTATAACTGCAATTTTTTTAATTTTTCTTGTATTTTAATTTATTTTTTTATAAACAAATACAATAAATATATGTTTTTTCTATCTCAATCACAATATAATTCGTAATATTAACGGTTTATCGCACTTTTGATAGAAATATTTATATATTACAAATTACATTAAGTAGTGGTGAAATAATGGTAGGAATAAGTGAATTATCAAAAAAGGTTGCCAGTACCACGGAGACTACTCAGAAAAAAACAGCAGAGATTATAACAGAGTTCCTTAAGGAGACTGTTGATTCTGTAAACGAAGGAAAGAAAGTTAACCTGGCAGATTTTGGAATCTTTGAAAGAAAGGTACAGAAAGCAAGAGTTGCAAGAAACCCAAAGACCAGGGAAGAAATAAAAGTACCTTCAAAAGACAAGTTTGTATTTAGGGCATCTTCAACAATTAAATATAAAGATTAATAATATAATTATTTTTTGAAATACACATCTTATATTTTATTTTTTAATGCAATAGTAAAATAATATATGGCAATAATGTTATATGAAAATTCTTGGCCTTGAAGGAACGGCGCATACTGTAAGTGCAGGCATTGTAGATGAAAAAAATATTTTATCAAACTTTTCTTCCACATATATTCCTGAAACAGGAGGCATTCATCCACGGGAAGCTGCAATTCACCACGCAGATAAAATAATACCAGTAATGAAAAAAGCATTTGACAATTCCGGTTTGTCGCCGGAGGACATAGATCTGGTTGCTTTTTCTATGGGCCCGGGACTGGGTCCATGCCTCAGGGTAGTGGCAACTGCTGCCAGGGCATTTTCAATAAAATATAATATTCCATTGCTCGGAGTTAACCACCCTCTTGGCCATGTAGAAATTGGAAGAAAACTTTCTGGTGCTAAAGATCCAATTATGCTCTATATTTCAGGTGGAAACACCCAGATAATAGCACACGAAGAAAACTCTTACCATGTTCTTGGGGAAACAATGGACATAGGTTTGGGAAACCTTATCGACAAGTTTGCAAGGGACATAGGAATACCATTTCCTGGCGGGCCAAAAATAGAATCGCTTGCATTGAAAGGCGATAAATTGCTTGATCTGCCATATTCTGTAAAGGGCATGGATACATCATTTTCAGGAATTTATACAGCAGCAAAGAATTACACAGGAAAAGAATCAATTGAAAATATATGCTACAGTATACAGGAAACAACTTTTGCCATGCTAGTAGAGGTACTTGAGCGAGCTCTTTATTATACAGATAAAAAAGAAATTCTACTTGCAGGCGGTGTTGCGAGGAATGACAGGTTAAGGTCAATGGTATCGGAAATGGCAAAGTCATCGGGCTATACTGCATATCTTACAGATAAAGAATACTGCATGGATAACGGTGCGATGATAGCTCAGGCCGGCATGTTAATGTATCTTGCAGGCCAGAGGCAAAATATAATGGATACAAAGGTAAATCAGAGATTCCGTATAGATGAAGTAGAATCACCATGGATAAAATCCAAAAATTTGCAAATAAGTAGCAATAAAGGTGCAGAGGCAGTTATATCAGAATCCCGATTTTATGGAAGGGAAGCCATTATCAAGCAGAGAATTAAGAAAGATTACAGAAATCCGGTACTGGACAAGAAAATAAGGATGGAGAGGATGAAAACCGAATTTAACATTCTTTTCAGGATGAAAAGTAATGGAATAAATGCTCCGGTACTTTACGATTTTGATAAATACAATTTTTCAATAACAATGGAAAAAATTAATGGCATAACAATTAACAAATTAATAAGGGAAGGTAGGGAATATATTGAAATAATCAATAAACTTGGCATCCTTGTGGCTGAAATGCATAATTTTTCAATTGCACATGGCGATTTAAATCCTAACAATATTCTCGTTTTACAGGATCAGATATATTTTATAGATCCCAGTATGGGAAAAATCAACTGTGAAATAGAAGACATAGCAGACGATCTGTTTCTTCTAACAGAATCCTTTAGAAGCCTGTATTCAAATTCAGGGGAACTGGAAAAAACTTTTCTGGATTCTTATAAAAGCAGATCAGGAAACTATGATGAAATCGTAAAGGCACTTATTGATATAAGGCAGCGAAGGAGGTACGTTTAATAAAATATTTAATAAGTTATAATGCAATTTATTGTACATGATAACTTTTATCACAAGCAACTCACATAAATATAACGAAGTTGAAGACCTGTTCAGGAAAAATGGGCTAGAGTTAAAATGGCTAAAAATGAAGTATGAAGAAATACAGGCAGACGATAATGAAACCATATGCAGAGATAGCTGCATCAAGTTAAATCAAGAAATTAAATCTCCATTTTTTATAGATGATACAGGGCTTTATATTGACTCACTGAAAGGCTTTCCCGGACCATTTGCTTCATATGTACAGGATACACTTGGAAACTCTATTATTTTAAAAATAGCTTCAGGTTCAGATGCATTTTTTAAAACAGTAATAGGCTTCAGCAATGGAAATGAGATATATACTTTTTCCGGGATTCTAAATGGAAAAATATCTGGTAGAGAAGCAGGTTCCAATAAATTCGGTTATGATCCTATATTCATACCTGAAGGCTATGATAAAACACTAGCAGAGTTATCAGTAGATGAAAAAAATATTATTTCGCACAGGGGTAGGGCTCTTGATAAATTCATCGATTTTTTGATTTCAAAAGGTATAAAATAAGATTTCCACAGAAACTTTTAATCTATAATTTTATTAATAAGCATATAATTAGGAATAAATAAAGTTTAAGGTGTATATTATGGTTGTAGCAGTAATTGCAGATAAAAAAACCGGTAAAACATATAAAAAGGAAATCTCAGATGATGTTCTCGGTTCGTTGGCTGGCAGGAAAATAGGGGAAGAAATTGATGGCATATTTTTTGAAATGCCTGGTTATAAGATGAAATTAACAGGGGGAAGCGCAAATGACGGTTTTCCAATGAAGAAAGACCTTTCAATTCTTGGAAAGAAGAGAATACTTATAACATATAATAAGGGAAGAAAAGGCAAAAACGGCATCAGGAAAAGAGTAACGTTCAGGGGAAATATAATTGGCTCGGATATATCTCAGCTTAACCTTGTGGTTACACAGTACGGTGCAACATCACTTGAAGCAAAGGAAGAAGTAGAAGATAAAGGAGAACAATAATGGAACAGCCATCTGTTAATATAGGCATGGTTGGTCATGTTGACCATGGAAAGAGCACTCTTACATTTGCCCTTACTGGCAAAAAGACAGATATACATTCTGAAGAGGTTAAAAGGGGTATATCAATTAAACTTGGATATGCAGATACACCTATCTATAAATGTATAGATGAAACAGGAAAAGAATTTTATTCAAATAAAAAGAATTCAGAACAATGCCAGTTATCGCGTGTCATCTCAATTGTTGATGCACCAGGGCATGAAACATTGATGGCCACTATGCTTGCCGGATCATCAATAATGAACGGCGCAATTCTTGTAATAGCTGCAAATGAGACATGCCCACAACCACAAACAAGGGAGCATTTAACTGCCCTTGAAATTATGGGCATAAAAGAAATTATTGTAGTGCAGAATAAAATAGATCTTGTAACAAAAGAACGGGCAATTGAAAGCTACAAGGAAATAAAATCATTTTTAAAGGGAAGCGTTGCAGAAAAATCACCTGTTATTCCAGTTAGTGCTTACCACAATACAAACATAGATGTGGTTTTAGAAGCAATAGAAAAGACAATTAAAACTCCAAAATTTGATGATAACGATTTACCAATGATGTATATAGCAAGGTCATTTGACATAAATAAGCCGGGAACAAAACCATCCAAGCTGAAGGGTGGGGTTCTCGGCGGTGCATTAATAAAAGGGATGCTTAAAGTTGGGGACGAAATTGAAATTTCTCCAGGCATACAGAGTACAAAGGGAAACAAAAATGTCTGGGAAAATGTAACAACAACAATCACATCTCTAATGGCAGGATCGTCATCATACGATTCTATTTTGCCTGGTGGCCTTGCTGCTATTGGAACGGAACTTGATCCTTTTCTTACAAAGGGTGATTCCTTTACAGGCAGAATAGTTGGATTAAAGGGCAATGTCCCAAAAACCATATTTAATATGGAAATGGATATACATTTGTTGAATCGCGTTGTTGGATTTGATGAAGAAGTTAATGTGGACCCATTAAAATCAAATGAGATGATAATGCTTACAGTTGGTACAGCAAATACTATTGGTGTTGTAACATCAATGAAAGAAGATAAGGCAAGTGTATCATTGAAATACCCTGTAGCTGCAAATATAAACGATAGAATAGCTATAGGAAGAAGAATATCAAACAGATGGAGACTAATTGGTTACGGGTCTATTCTTACTATTGCCTGATTATTAAAGCATAAAACATTTAATTGCCTATGGAAAAATAACTTCTAAAATTAAATAGTATACAATAATACTTCTTTTATGGAAATAAAGGAAAAGGTAGAAAAATATTTTGAACTGGAAAAAGCAGCTCTGGCAAAAATACGCATAATTGCTCCAGAGGACTCATATATACACGGAATAGCAAAAGACCATATGGACATGGTTTTAAATTATTATAATGATGCAAAATATTTCTACGAACACAACGATTTTATCAATGCTTTTGCAGCCTTAAATTATTCCTATGGATGGATTGATTCGGCAATTAGAATCGGCCTGTTCGATGGAGATTCAGATCACAGATTATTCACTCATTTCAGGTAATCATCCAGTTCGACAGGTTTTTTTTCCACTCCATTTAAATCAATTTTTGCATTGTTTATCACATCAGTTTTTATCAGATTCTCTATTACAGGATCAAGTTTGCTTTTCAAATCAAGTGTTGTTTTATTAAAAGATTCCACTGTTTTTGAAAGATTTTTTGATGTTTCATTGAAGTCACTCACGAATGCCTGTATATTTCCATAAAACTCTTTGATTTTATTTATAAGGCCATTGAAGTTTTCTACGGTATTCAAATCCTTCCAGCCCATATGAATGGTGAGCAGCAATGATATGAGAGTAACAGGTGTTGCTATTATAACTTTTTTAGAAATAGCATCCTCTACAATTTCTGGTTTATTTGACATCACAAGGCTTAACAGTGATTCCATTGGCAGAAACATAATAATAAAATCTACAGAACCATCAAATTTTTCCCAGTATTTCTTTGATGCAAGTTCTCTTACATGGCTGTTAAAAATTGATATATACCTGTCAAGAAATGTTTTTTCATCCTGATTTTCCATATATTCAAAATATCCGCTCAATGGCACTTTTGAATCCACAATAATACTTCTATGATTTGGAAGCTTTACAATCATATCAGGCTTATTTAATTTATCATCAGAAACAGCCTGTTCAATGAAATCACAGTATGGCATCATGCCAGCTATTTCCACAGTACGCTTCAATGTGATTTCTCCCCATTTTCCCCTTATTGATGAATTTTTAAGTGCTCCTGACAATTTTATTGTATCATGCTCCAGGTCTGTGATTTTCCTTGATAATGTATCAAGATTCCCCTTAAGCTCTCCAGTTTCCGATTTGCGTTCTCTCTCTATGTTTTCTATATAACTCTGATAAGCTTTTAATGAGTCCTTTAACGGGTCTATCAGGACATTTAATTTTAGTCCGGCATTTTCACGTTCATTTCTTTCCAGTTCCAGAGCGTTTTTAAAAGCCATTGTACTTGTATCCAGAATATTCTTATTTTCTGTTTCGATAAAATCATGCATGGAGATCTTTAATTTATTTTCCGCATTGGAATAAAATTTTTTGCTTATTTTATAATATATGAGCATTCCTGCTGCTATGCCTGAAAAAAATCCTGCCAGTATTCCGATGATGGTCCAAAAAAACATACTTACAATATACAATACAAATAAAATAAACTTGTCATACAAAATGCTATTATTGTATGCCAAGATTTATCTGGTTTTCTATATATTTCCAGAATTTATCTTCTATTTCAAAGCTCCATAATGATTCAGGGACTTCGAAAAATGCAAGTTCCGGTGTCAGTAGAAAACTTTCTATTGCTGCAACTCCCAGATCCTGAAGCCATTTTCCCATGCCAATAGATATTTTTGCATCGTCAGGTGTACCTGAAACTGTAATGGAGTATGCTCTGTCCATACCTGCTATGCTTCTGAGCAACCCCTCTTTTGTGGCCTGTATTAATGTTCCATTTGGATGTTTTCCCAGCTGCGTTTTAAATTTCTCATTCTGGAAATATGTTTCTATAACAGCTGATAACTTGTCAAGGTCCACGCTTTTCCCGTTATATTCTTTTACTCTCGTTTTCATAGTCCCGTATTTAAAAATGCATATATAATCTTTTGTTTAAAAAGATATATTCTCTCAATAAATATATTAAGGAACTCATTTCAGGATATCACATATAGTTTATATTCCACAAAATGTTATCTAGACTAAACAAAAAATAATAAAAAGATAAAGCGGGTCCGAAGGGATTTGAACCCTTGACCGATGGATTAAGAGTCCATCGCTCTACCTAGCTGAGCTACGGACCCAGTCAGTTAAATAACACTATGTCAAAATACTATTTTAACTTTTTAAATTATATATTTAAAATTAGAAATCCCTTATCTTGAATTTGCTATTTAGGAGAATGCCAGCTATTATAACTATGATTCCTATTAATATAAAAAATGTGGAAAAATCAGCAACATACCCAATATAAACAAGATAACTGGTAGGGCCATAGGTTATTGATGTGGCTGGATGGGATCCGGAAAATTCAATAAAAACATATTTTCCCTCTGTTAGATTTCTGTACTCCTTTATATTGCCAAAGCTTGTATAGGTCGGCAGGCTCAATTGTGCAAGCACAGTCCCATTATCAACGATTTTTGTTTCATTTGCTTTAACAAGCCCTGAAGCACTGGCGGGATTGGTTACAGATATAATGAAACTTTTTGAATTCACTGTAATATTTTTAGATATATATTCATCTCCCTTAACAGTAAGTTGATTCTCACTGATCTTAGGTTTCTCTAAACTACTATATGCATACAGTGAAACACCGATTAATAACATTACAATACCCAGCACAAGTATCCATTTTTTCATGATTCTGTCAAATATATCATTATGACTTATATTTTGTATTGTTTAACATATTCTACAAATAAGCTTTATAGGAAATTATTCCTGTGGCTTTTCTAGATAAATTTCATGAAAGTGTGTGATAAAATACAAAAGTATTATGCTGAATATAAATGAAGCTAAAAGCAGAATCATTATTGATAAATCATGGTCAATATTTATTATAAGTAAACCGGCTATAACAGCTCCAAAGAACACACCTGCATGCTGCATAGATGTATAAAAACCAAGATTCCCGCCGTAGCTGTTTTTTGGTGCAAGCCTTGTAATTAGTGTAGGAAATACAGTTTCACTTATAATATAGCCTGAATAAAACGCAGTTACACTTAGGGCAAAATATGTTACATCAGTTATTCTATTATTCAGGAAGAATAAAGGAACGCTTACAAGCAGTACTGCAAGTGATACAAGCGAAAACAATACAGTTTTATTTTTATCCGCCGGCCTGGCTATTGACAGTCCTACGATGCCAGCAACAAAAACTACTGGAAGAAGAAACTCATAAAATCTGGAGACCGGAAAATATTTTAATGAATATATTGGCAAATATAAATAAAATATAATCATGTAAAAATAGATAAAGAAACTTATTAATGATATAACTGCTAATTTTGAATCTATTTTCGCCTTAATTTTAAAGAGCCTTTCTTTTTTAGTTTCCTTAATTTTCAATAATGGAATAAATGAGAAAACACCTACTAAAGCTGCTATTATGAAAATTGAAGAGTAGTTAAATACGGTTGTGAGTATCGGGCCTACAACAACACCCAGCATGAATGATAAGCCAATAGCAATTCCAATTATTGCGTCTGAAATATTTCTTTTGTTAACAGGAACACTTTCATGTACCAGTGCAATTCCAGCCGAACTTACAGCACCTGCACCTTCCACAAGCCTGCCAAGTATGAGCCCATATATATTTACCGGGTAAGCACATATAATATTGCCTGCAATAAAAGTAGCAATGCCTGCAGAAATAATAAGTTTTCTTCCATATCTGTCCGATAATCGGCCTAAAGGTGTTTGAAATAATGCCATGGTAATACCATATGCACCCAGTGCTATGGCAATCAATAAATATGAGTCAGTAAATTTTTCTCCATACAGTGTAAATATGGGAAGCACCATGAAGAGCCCAAGCGTTCTCAAGCCTATTGTAACTGAAACCAGTGAAAGTACTCTGAACTGTTTCCTATCAAAAGCACGCATCATATTGAACTGTATTGTATTATTTATTATATTACTTTGTATGCTGGCTGTAGTTATATTGAATATTGATAAAATTAATTCGTAATTCTATGACTGAAACAGTAATTATAAGAATGTTTACAGCATATAACTTATATTAATAACATAAAAGGTAACAAACCTTAATTACCTGTTAGATATATTTATATGATTTTGTATGCATGTACTTTACTCATTCAAATATGGAGATTGCTTTGCTTCCGAACTAATAAATAACCTTAATATCAGAATTAAAATTATAGATCAGACAATAGAAGATAATTATATCGATGAAATACTTTCAATTTATGCAGAATCACCAGATATTATTAAGAAAACAATTGAATATTTCAATACGTATGAACATGCCGAATACATTGATATAATTGAGAAAAGTGACAATGTGATCATAGTAAAACTTAGGGCTAAGGGATGCCCATTAGTAGAAATTATGAAAAGAAAACTACTGATACCTTCAAATAAAATCAACCTTGAAAGAATAGATTATTCCGGGAATATGTTCTGGGAATTCGATGTTAATAACTACAATAAGATAAGGCATATTGATGAAGCATTAAAAGAGATATATGATATAACCGACAGCAATATAAGAATGTCCAATGGAAGGCACATAAACGTTAAATCAGAGTATATTCTTAAGGAGGCTTTCGAAAGGGGATATTTTGACGTGCCAAAAAAAATTGGGCTGAAGGAATTATCGTCGGATGTTAACATCCCGCCAACAACACTGGATTTGTTATTACGGAGGCAGTTAAGGGCCATAATTCAAAAAACAATAAAATAAAAATATTTTACAGTTAAATTATTTAAACAAACTTAGCTGAAAAACTATAGAAAGAACAATTAATATTGTAAAAAATTGGTGTATCGGAACTATAAAACCCGGTTTAGATGCTGATTTGTTAACAGATATAAATACAATTATTCCAACTATAATCTGCATTCCTATTATGATCAGTGCAATATTGTAATTAAAGAAGAACAGTATCAGGGAGAATAAAAACAGCAATACCGCAAGGCCATGTATTGTCCATATCCACTGTGCTTTAGTTTTGGGTATTTTGAAATATCCTATAGCCTTCTGATAACCTCTTTCTCCTGTTGTCATTCCTCCCATATATATTACTGCAAAGAAGAAGTAAAGTGGTATGTTATGTACTATCAGTTCCAGAACATTGCTGGCTACCGGGTAAATTATTAACAAATATGTCAAAGCCGTAGAATACGCTAGTATGTCGTGAAGGCCCTGAACTACAGAAGGTGCTTTCCCAGCCAGTGTATAAAGTGTTGCCATTCCAAGCAATGCTGTAATTATAACCAGAATTAAACCTGTTATCTCAAGGGAACCATGCACAAGAACTAACATAATCACAGCATTGACTCCTAACAACGTTGCCAGTATTCTGTGCCATACTTCTGGATCGCCGGCCTTTGCTTTTAGTGGCATATCCTTTGTATATGGCCACTTTGTACCGAGGGATAATCCGTAACCATAACCTTCTACTGTTCCTCCGACAATTATTATTCCAAATGCAAGGATCACCTGGAATGCAAAATAATAATACAAAATTACATTCACTTACTTCACCTTAAATTCTTCAGTTTCACTTTTCTTTTTTATCATAGCAAATCCCATATCGTTATTTATATTTTTATTGCTGTGCCCTAATTTTTCTCTAATAAAATTCCTGACATCATAGAAATATATATTGTTGTATGGACATGCCCTCAGGCAGTCACCTGCCCCGACGCATTTAACACTTTTAAATGTCCCATTTTTAATGAATTCACCGGGCATTGTCGATAATCCCACTTCACAGGATGTTGCGCATGCCTTTGTTTCACAGGTTCTGCAAACATTTTTATCCTTAACTTTCAACTTAAAGAAACCAAGAACACTGAAGAAGCCCACAAGCGTTCCTGTGGAGCACCATCCATATTTTCTGCATGGGCTCATGCCTACAAATGGAATGGAAAAGAAGAATATATACCATAAAACATTCCATATAAAATAGGAATAAAATACAGATGGGTCTATTCCGTAAATACTGAAACTCAGGTTGCCTGTTGTGGTATACATGTATGAAAACAAAGAGGCAAGGATGGCCCAGATCCATGAACCACTCGCTATAAACAGTACTGCATCTGTGAAATGGCTTGATCTCTGCTTTTTGCTGATTTTTGATTCGTAATTGTATTTAACCATTGATTGCCCCAGTGTACCTCCATACATAACTGCCGAAGGGCACAAAGTTGAACAGTAAGACCTTCTGCCAAAGAGGAGTGCCAGAAATGCATACAATGCATATGATCCAAGAAGTGGCAATATCAGATATGGATAAAGCGCTGCCTGGGCTCCTGTATTTGCCCATAATGGAAGTTTGTTATAATACAGCGGATTCAGAAAATTCGGCCCTATTGTCGTATATAAAATATATGCTGCAAGTGCGAATACCAGGTTGATTTTTTTTCCTCTGTCCTTTAATTCGCGTATTCTTGCCACTACAAGGGCCATCATCTCTATCCCCATAATTAATAAAAATGTGGGTGAATCAGTTATATATCCAATTATATAAAGGATTTCTATAAAGGTAGATATCGGAGTAAACTTATAAACACCTCCAACCATTCCATAAAATACCAGAAAATTGTTAATTCCCGTTGATGCAGGAACAAAAGGAGAAACAAACTCTTTTAATACGTCATGGGCATAGAAACCAGCAACTGATGCGCCATGATATACCGGAAGTGTATCTATTACACGGTAAAATGGCAGATAATTGTACGTGGCGAAATCCATTGACCCGGCCATAAATAATTCAGATACAAATGATGCAACAAGGACAAAAAATATTAATCTT
Source organism: Ferroplasma sp. (assembly GCF_037442045.1). Taxonomy (GTDB): domain Archaea; phylum Thermoplasmatota; class Thermoplasmata; order Thermoplasmatales; family Thermoplasmataceae; genus Ferroplasma. Next base: position 30,567 of record NZ_JBBIRC010000011.1, read on the forward strand.
GCAGGTTTATTCACTATTTTCTTCCGTTTGATTACAACATTATTTTCTGTTTTTTGAACGTCTACACTTGGTTTTTTAATAGAAAACATACTCTGGAAATAATACCACATACCGAAAATTATAGCCATTGCAAAGAAAATCCAGGCAAATCCGAATGGCTTTAAAATAATTGTTCCGATAAATGTTCCAGTCCCCATTAAAAGATAATCTATGAATATCATTTTAATGTGGTACGCATCATCCTTTGGCAAGATGAGTTTGTGTTTTGCAATATATTCAAAAAATATAATCATAAATATGATCATAACTGCCGTTTCCCCTACCCCGCCAATAAAAACAAATTTATCATTACCTAAAATAGTTGGTGCGAATAAATCCATTGTAAATATTGATATAGCAGCGTATTTATGCATTCCTTTTGGTTTGTAGACAAGATAAAGGAAGAACATTTCTGCACTCATTGGCACGAGAAAATATATTGTATTTATTCCATTGCTAAGGGCACTTACAAAATCAAAGGAATAAAAAGCATGGTAGTAATCAAAGTGGATTATTGTTGGATTAAATAAATAAAATAAAAATAATCCCATGGAAACTTCATTCCAAATTATCAAACCAGTAAATGCCGTTGCATTTGCTTGAGTCAACCCTTTTCTGTCAACACCTCCATGCAGTACTCCAACGAACACTGCAACTATGGGTTGGGACATCAATATCATGCCAAATGTAAAAGCCAGTCCGGTATCTATAAAATTATGGGCTGTTGTTATATAAAATAAAAACGCATCAAGCATGCTGGCCATCATAGCAGTAAAAATTCCAATTGTAGCAACTTTTAAAAATGAAATATCATACTTATGCCTGATTATATAGGAAAATGTCAGTACTATATATGTTACCATAATAACAATTGTGATTATACCTATTAAAAATACGATATCAAGCATGCGAAACTCAATTTAATGATTTTATTATTAGTTAATTGTAGATATTATTCTATAATTAAACTTATCCTTATCATGAGATATCCAATAGATTAAATGAAGCGAGAAGTAGTGGAAAGTCTTATTATATCCGTTTTTACATTATATTTATTTATATATTCCGCACTTACCGGTATTTTTGTTGTATATTCTACACGATTATATCCATCTATATATCAGTTCATAGTGATCCTGATTCCATATGTATTATTACCAATGCTGGTATTTTTTAGAAAAAATTCAATAATTAATAGAGTATATCTGTACTTCCTCTTTATAGGACTACTTACATTTATAATACTATTGTTCACATACATAGTGTATCCTCTAATGGAAATAATGATATTCCTTGTAATAGCATTTTATACCGATGTGATAGATAATTTATATTTTAAGGGCAACAGGCCGCTTTTTTATAAAGGGGCAACGTTTGTTGTTATATTATTCATAATGCTTCTTATTTCAAGATTCCTGGTAATCAGCATACCTGTAGAACCGACAAAAATAGTCGTTGATTCAATATACGCTGACTTTTCATCCTTTCAAGTTCCATATTTCTTTTATTATGGGATTATAATGAGGGTCAACTACATATATTTTACAATGGGAATACAATCTATAATTCTTTATATTATACTTGCTGCTTTACTGACAGAGAACTACTTCCTGATTTTCAGCATAGTAAAAATAAATCCCGGAACACCAGGAAAAAAATCAAAGGCGAGAAAACAGATAAGCACGATGGCAACACCAGCAATAAGTGGAGGAATCTCTGCATTGAGCTGCCAGTGCGAAGGCTTAACAGCAATATTGCCTA
>NZ_JBBIRC010000012.1:0-31048 GCF_037442045.1 Ferroplasma sp.
GCATCTTTATCAGATATACATGTGGGCAGCAAAACCTTCAGGAAAAGTGATTTTATGAAGATGATATCCTGGATAAAGGCTTCAGAGAATGAAGCTTCAAAGCTAAAATATCTCATACTGAGTGGAGATATTGTTGACGGCATAGGAGTTTATCCGGGCCAGGATAAAGACCTGGAAATATTGAACCCATTTGAACAGTATCAAACACTTGCTGAATATATAAATATGATACCGGAGGACATTAATATTTTCGTTATGCCCGGAAATCATGATGTGGTGAGGCTTGCCGAACCACAGCCAGTGTTTTCCCAAAAAATTAAAAATTTCTTTAACAGCAATATTACTCTTTTGCCAAACCCGTATAATCTTGTTCTTGAAAATAAAAATGTCCTTGTTTATCATGGAATGTCGCTTAATGATATGATAGAACTGGTTCCAGGTGCAAGTTATGCAAGTGTAGGTTCTGCCATAGAAGAACTGCTAAAGAGAAGGCACCTTGCTCCTGTATATGGAGGCAAAACGCCCATAATTCCTTCAAAGAGAGATTACCATGTAATAGAAGAGGTTCCAGATATTTTTATTACAGGGCATATACATTCATTTTCACAGGGGAATTACAGGGGTGTCAGGTATATAAATGCATCAACATGGCAGTCACAAACAGATTATCAGAAAATGATGAATTTTTCGCCGAATCCTTCTATGATGACATTGTTTGATTTAAACTCGAAAACTCAAATTGTTAAGGATTTTAAGGAATCATAAAGTACTTTTTATCACTTCTTCTATTTCCTTTTTGAATGTCTCCATAAAATCATTCAGTGCTTCATTTTTTATTCCGTTTGGAGCAGAGATTATACCTATTTTTGCTGTAACCTTTGCCATTTTTGCAAGTGAATCGTATTCCTTTATTTTTGCTTCCATAAATTCCTCAAGAACTTCGCTTATCTGCTTTTTAAGATCATCGTCTTCATTTATTTTTTTCCTTATGTACTCCTTTATTAAATCCTTAAAAACATCATGCATTGCTTCAAAATACATTTCCTCTGAAGGGGCAGAATTTATTATATTGTTCAGGTATTCATTAACATCCTTTTTCATAATACACTAATTGTTATTACTAATTAAAGTTTAATCTTAATTTCCTAATGCCAAAAAATTATATAAAGGTGTTATCATTATGTCTTATGATTAAAAAGATACTCGTTATAGGTATTGTAATGATGATTGCTGGTGTTGCAGTAACTATGGGAGGCGTTGGATATTTCGAAAGTTCATTTAACAGTGTTGCAAGCACACATTATATTGAGAGCAAAACAACAGGTTTGTATGTATCAAATAATATAACAGTAAAATCGGGATATATTGTCATGATTGATGGGGCAACTTCCACTTCAGGGCTGGTTCTTCATTCCAAGCTCAGCAATGTTACAAATCCAAGTACACTCAAAGCTAATGAAACAAAAATCACAAGTTCAGATTCAGGAATTGAATTATTTCTTGGCTTAAAATCTGGACCCTATAATTTCGTTTATTTTAATGGAACATCTTCTCCGAAATATGCAGCTTTAACAGGGTCACAGTTAGATATTATGGCCGCATTTGTAATAGCGGGAGTAATTATTGGTTTTGCAGGATTCATAGTAATGATTTACGGTGCAATAAAAAAGGGAAAGCCAAAGAACCCATATGCAGCAGATGATCCGTATAATATAGATAACATAAAAATATAAATTTTAATGGTTTATGAAAAATTTCTTTATGTTTATTGATTTATATTTGTGCTTTCCAAATTCAATCGATACAAACAGTAGCAGGAATATTGCTGCAACAGATATTACCAATGCTGAATTTAAAGCTTCATTTCCAATTGTCAGTATAATAGGGAAGATAAAACCTGCAATGGCTGAAAAGTTCATGCTTGGCCCTATTTTGTCAGATTCAACATTCATATTTTTGCTAATTATTGGGAGAAGAGAGTTAATGCCAAGGCCGAAGGCTGTAAAGACAACGGCAAATATAATATTCATTGTTGAAAAGAACAGTATTCCCGCTATTGCCACAATTATTAATGATGGGAATAATGTCTTTTTCAAGGAAAACCTGATTATCAGTGCAGGCAAAAGAAGATACGCAAACACTGCTATTGAGTATGCCACTATTGATTCTACAAATGAAGATGGGCCAAGGTAAGATGGAACTATTTCCAGAACATATGCCGGTGTAAATCCCAGCAGAAAAACAAGAAAGACCTTCAATGAAAAATCAAAATGGAATTTTTTCAACCTTGGAGCTATAATATTGTGTTTTTTGGAGAACAGTACTGCTGGCACAAATATTATGCCGGCAATTGAAACCAGTTCCCAGGAGCCAAGAAGCATAAAAAATATTGCACCTATTAGCCATCCAATTGCCCAGCCACCCATTGTGAGGCCTATAATCTTTCTGTCACCAGTAATTGATGATACTTCTATTGATGCAGAAGTTGCAAGGCCAAAGAATATTCCTATAATAAATCTGCTGGCAAACAGTTCAGCAAAAGTGGTTTCATAACCCATCCCAAATGAAATGATTGCCATAAGTGTTATTGAAAGCAATGCAAGCCTGGGAACGCCGATCCTTCCAACATAGGAATAAACAAATGGAGTGACCATACGCCCGATAAATGGGATGCCAAGAAGAATGAATGATTCCAGATATGTGAAATGTAATGTATTGACTATATCATTAATGAAAAACGCAAAATCCATAAGAAAAAATGTTGCGATGGAATATGAAAATACAGGTAGAATTTTATTAAATTCTTTTCCTGAAATGCCTATATTATTTACATGCAAATTTAACATATAATTCGAAATTCGACATAGATATTTATATATTATTCTTTATATTATTATTTATATATGACAACCCAAAATTAATGTATATATATTGTATCCTCTGCATTAGTAGGTATTTCAAAAGTTTTTTTCTTATCTTCATAAAACTGGAATATAATATTTGCCCGGGAAATTTGAGATACATCATAATTTATCATGCAAAGCCAGATTATGCAGCTTTTGCAATGAATTACCATTTCCGGAATTTGTTTGAGTTCATAATAGGCTCTAATTACAATAAATAAAATACATTGTAAAACTTTAAATAGTATTTACGTAATACGTATATTTAATACTAAAATAGTAATTAATTTATAATTAATACATATACAGTACAGTGAACATCGTAGAAAAAATACTTTTCAGGCATTCTACAGAAAGGATAAACAGAATTTCTCCAGGAGACATAGCCACAGTAAATGTTGATAGAGCAATAATAGTTGATATGGCAGCCCTTCATCCAGAATTCCTTGATAATCCACCTGCTAGACCATTTGATTCAAATAAAATCTCCCTTGTTTTTGACCATTATGTCCCTGCGCCCAGCATAGAAATAGCAAACAGGGTAAACAGGCTACGGCATCTTGTGGATCGATGGGGCATAAAAGATTTTTACGATGTTGGCAGGGGCGGCATTTCACATGTGCTTGGTGGAGAAAATGGGTGGTTTAAGCCCGGCAGCCTGATAGCAAATACAGACTCCCATACAATAGCAACAGGTGCTTTCAACACACTTGGGAGAGGGCTCGGTACACCGGAGATTATGAATATTATTGCAACAGGAAAAACATGGTTTCCAGTAGGTGACACCATTAAAATTGATCTTGAAAGCAAGCTAAGGCCCGGAACATCTGCAAAGGATGTTTTCTTTGATATTGCATCAAAAACAGGGAGCATACCTGGGAAAAACGTTGAGTTTTCTGGCACAGGCATTTCTTCTCTGAACATGGATGAGAGAAGCTCAATTTCAACAATGTGCGCAGAGATCAGTGCAGAATTTGCAGTATTTCCAGAAGATAAGGTTTTAAAGCAATATATGGAAAATATTAATGTTTCAGATTATGTTCCTGCTGATCCTGATAAGGATGCGGAGTATATTGATAAATTGAATGTGAATTTAAATATTATAGAGCCAATGTTGGCAATGCCGGATCGCATTATAAACAATGTTATGCCGGTCTCTGAAGCAGGGCGTATAGATATAGATGTTGCGATAGTTGGATCGTGTGCCAATGGGAGATTATCAGATTTAAAGGATGTAGCAGATGTATTGAAAGGCAAAAAAATAAAAAATAATGTAAGATTTATAGTGACACCTGCATCAAAAGCAGTATATGTAGAAGCTTCCAGGCTTGGATATATTAATACAATCATGGAAGCAAATGGCCTTGTTACAAATCCCACATGCGGTGCATGCCTTGGAGGGCATATGGGTATTGTCGGCAAGGGTGATAATGTTATAAGTTCAACAACAAGGAATTTTAAAGGCAGGATGGGATCGCCCGGGGCCAGAATTTATCTTGCGTCAGCAAGGACTGTTGCAATTTCAGCTTTAAATGGCTACATTTCAGGCGATGTAAATGAATAATATTGAGGGAAAAATATGGATCTTTGGCGATGATATCAATACCGATTTGATGTATCCGCAAATCTGTTATACATTGCCGGAAAAGGAAAAGCCTTGCCATGCTATGGAGGCAAACAGGCCGGGCTGGGCTCAGCAGGTAAAGAATGGTGATATAATAGTTGCAGGAAAGAATTTTGGCACAGGGTCAAGCAGGCCAGCAGCGGATAATTTAAAAAACCTGGGCATAGCCTGTGTTATTGCAGAATCGATCAATGGATTATTTCTTAGAAATGCAGTAAATTCCGCCTTGCCTGCACTGGAAGCGCATGATGCTCTCAATATTGGTAAAGAATTAGATGCAATTGCTGTTGATTTTAATAATAATAAAATAATAAATAAAGGAACAGGAATTATTATAAATTTCAGACCGCTTCCTGCTTTTCTAATGGAAATAATAGATAACGGTGGAATAATAAATATATTGAAAAATAAGGGTTTAATTGGAGATCCTCTGTGAAGGGACAACTTTTATTAAACCGTTTCTTGCAATTATTATTAACGGTATAAAAACAATACTGAGAATTCCCATTGAGATCCATGCCAGTTTGTAATTATATCCTGATACTATTACTGTGAAAATTATAGGAACCGCTACTGCCACAAGAAGCTGAAGTGTGTTTACAAAGGACAGAGTAAGTGAAACCAGATCCCTGCGTGCCAGATATCTTATAAATGTATATGTTATCGACATACCATATACAGTAATCATTCCCATAGCAGTGACAATAATTATTAAAAAGATATAATAATGGATGAACCCAATAAGTATGAGTGATAATGAAAGCACTATATTTATCACTATGAAAGTCCCTATTTTGTATTTTGTCCTGGAAAAATGGTATCCGCCAATAACTCCTCCGAAGAATCCAATGATCATATAAAGTGCCGATATGCTTCCAGCAAGGTTGTCAGAATATTTTATGGATTCAAGGTAGTAAACAAAAAATTGCCCTATTATGGTTTCGGTTACCATTGAAGCTATGCCTATAAATGCTATAAGAATGATTAACCTGCTTGAAAATATTTTTTTCAGGCTGGTAAAGATATCTGACTTGCTTGTTTTAACATTTTCTATATTCCGGAATAGCCAGACAAGCACAAGGAACAGTGCAAGTGTAGCCACACCGGCAATAATAAATGGCGTTCTGTAACCCATATACTGATCAAGAATTGCCCATCCGATTATTCCAACACCGCCGCCAACATTGAACGCGCCGTTATAAATTCCAATATGGAAAGTGTATTTGTTTTCAGGGACTATTGACGCCAGAAGGCTTAATGCAGGGGAAAAGAACAAAGCCGCGGATAATCCTGCAAAAAATCTTGAAATTATAAGTTCAGTAAAATTTACAGAAAGCCCAGAAGTTATGGCAAAAATTGATACAAAAAGAAGACCGATAAGTGAAGTTTTTTTATCGCCTATATATGATGAAAGATAACCTCCAACCAGCTGGAATGCGGCAATGCCAACATAAAATGCAGTTACAAGCGTTCCAAGCTCAACAACAGTGAGATTCATTGATACTTTTATATATGCCAGGGCTGGAGCCATATCCATCCAGTTCAATGCATATAATGCTCTTGCAGTATGCACCAATCCGGCTCTGGCACCATAATTCATTTTCCAGCATTGGCAGATAATTTATAAATCTATAGTTATTCGAAAAACTTTAAGTTTTGAACTTTTGCTTTAACTGGAAAACAGGGTTCTTTCATCATATAATTATATATAGTATTTTTTTAATTTATTATATAAAATATCATCATGCATCAATGGCCTGAGTTTTTCCAGCATTTTTTCACTGTTATACTTCACCCTTTTGAATGCAATTGAACTGTCGTCTGTATCAATTATAACATATGAGGGCTTTCCTGTGAAATCCCTTGGCTGCCCAACACTACCAGGATTTATTATTTTATTCCTGTAAAGCATCATAAAATGTGTGTGGCCGATTAATATATAATCATGGCCGTCGAAAAATTGTTTGTCTCTGAATACTTTTTCGGCTTCATTTGCAAACAAATAACCATCAAGATTATTGTATGGTGAGGCATGTGCCATGTAAAACCTCTTTCCATCTATTTCAATATCCATATTCAATTTGAATGTTTTGAGAAAATCCAGATCGTTTTTCCCAAGTAATTTCATGCTTATATTTTCTCTTGTATAATCACTTAATTCAAGCATATCAAATGAGCAGTTGCAGGAAGATCCGGTTAAAACTGAGTTATCATGGTTTCCCATAATATTTGCATCGCTGTTGCTTTTGAGGAAATCCAGAACTTGTCCGGGATCAGGACCGTAATCAACAGCATCTCCCAGAAAGATCAATTTATCGTATTTTTCACCGTTGCATGCAGCTTCCAGTGCATCAAAATTCCCATGAGCGTCGGATATAACCATGAGTTTCATTATTTTGAATGCTGAGTATATATTTAAATATATGTATAATATTACATATGAATAATTATTTATATATAATTTTACTTTTGAATTAAATGGAAAAAATCAGGGATATTAATATATATAAAATGCTATCCGATGAAATTAGACTGGAAATACTGAAGCTTTTATCCACGAAGGATGCGTCAGTCGGGGAAATAATTGGAAAAGTTAATGCAGATCAGCCCTTAATATCCCATAAGTTAAAGGAATTAAGAGAAAATGGGCTTGTGATCAGTCAAAGATCCGGCAGGAATATTATATATTCATTATCTGATAAGTCCTTAAATGATGTTTTAAATATTACAGAAAGCACTGGAAATAAAATAGACCTGGCATGCAACTGTGCAGAATGTGATTTAGAGGATAAATGAGCATTTTATTTTATCTGGCACTAATTATTTTTGCAGTTACTCTGATCCTTGTGCTTAAAAAGCCGAAAAATATAGGCATAGGATATTCTGCACTTATCGGTGCCGGCATCAGCGTTTTGCTTGGAATTTCCACTTTTAGTGATGTTATTGCAGTATGGGATATAGTATGGAATGCCACATTCACATTCATTTCTGTTATTATCATTTCATTAATACTTGATGAGGCAGGCTTTTTTGAATTTATTGCCTATAAAATAGCATTATATTCAAAGGGCAATGGGAAAAAGTTGTTTGTTCTTATCATTCTTCTTGGGTCTGCTATATCAGCAATTTTTGCAAATGATGGTACTGCATTGATACTTACACCGATCGTTTATGCAATACTTTACAGATCCAATTTCTCAAAAAACAGGATACTTCCATTTATTATGGCTACAGGATTTATTGCAGATACTGCAAGCATACCATTCATAGTTAGCAATCTTGTAAATCTGGTAACTGCAGGATATTTTCACATAACATTTTCCAGATATACGGAAATTATGATCATCCCGGATATTGTTTCTATAATAGCCAGCCTGTCTGTTTTATATATTTATTATCATAAAAGCATCAGGGATAATTTTGAACTTGATAAGACCATAAAGCCAGAAGCATTTATAAAAGACAGAAGAATATTTTTAATGGCATTTCCCATGACACTTATTTTAATGGCCTTATATTTCTTATCAGGATTTATACATATTCCAATTTCTTTTGTGGCAATGCCGGTTGCCCTGTTATTTTATATTGTGGCCAGGTTCGATGGGAAAATAGATGCAAATCATGTGATTAAAATAGCACCGTGGCAGGTTGTGCTATTTTCACTGGGCATGTATGTAATAGTATTTGGAGTAAGCAAAAACGGCCTGGATTCTATATATATTGCAATATTGAATTATTTCTCCACTCTTCCAGGTCCATTGCCAATAGTTACTTCTGGATTCTTTTTTGCGGTCAATGCTGCGTTTATGAACAATTTACCATCAGTTATGGTTGGCGATATAGCAATTTCAGGCATGGCACATCCAGGTTTGCTTATGTATGCAAATATTATAGGAAATGATATAGGGCCAAAATTCACCCCGATAGGTTCACTTGCCACTTTACTGTGGTTATATACTCTCGAAAGGAAAAATTCCATAAAAATTTCATTCGTTTATTATATGAAAACTGGGTTAATACTTGCTGTTCCTGTTTTGTTTTTCACATTAATATCTCTTTATCTCACGTCACTGATCATTTGAATTGGTCATTTCCTTCAATTCCTCTTCACTGTAAACCATATTGTTGCTTTTTATTTTTTCAAGTATTCCAGATATTTTATTTTCATCAATATCCATTCCCATGCCTGTTAATTTTTGGCGCAATGCATGCCTTCCTGAATATTTATCTATTGTAAATCCATGTTGCATGCCCAGCCTTGAGGGATCCATGAATTCGTATGTTCCAGCATTGTTTATAATTCCATCTACATGAACACCGGATTTGTGGGTGAATGCATTCCTGCCTGTTACTGGAAAATTCGGTGACAGAGTTATCTTGCTGTATGTCTCTACAAGTTCTGAAAGTGGCTTGAGCATCATCAGATCAGCAGCATCTATACCAAAATGGTATTCCAGAAGAACAGCAAAAACCTGCAATGGCGTTATTCCTACCCGCTCGCCCAGCCCATTTACAGTTGTATGTATTATGCTTGCTCCAGACTCAGCAGCTGCAAGGCTATTTGCCAGTGCCATGCCCATATCGTTGTGCCCGTGAAAATCGTATTCAACATTTTTTATGTCCATAAGATTATTAAATATATAGCGTGTCTTCTCTGGCGTCAGTATGCCAAGTGTGTCTGCAATTGAAATTCTATCGGCACCGGCTTCCACTGCAGTATTTACCACATTCCTTAAAAAGTTGATATCCGTTCTTGATGCATCTTCGGCGGTAAATCTTACAGGTATTCCCGTAGAAACTGCATAACTGATTGAGTCGTATATTATATCAAGGGCCTGAGTTCTGCTTTTATGGGTTTTATAATCAAGATGAATATCACTGACACCGTAAAATATTGCTATTCTGTCCACATTTAGTCCGGCTGCTGAATCAATATCGGAATGTACAGCCCTGCTATGTGCAATTATCTCAGGTTTTATTATTCCGGATGCTTTGAGTTCCATTATCTCCTTTATTGCAGAATAAATATCTTTAGAAACCAGTGGATGCCCTGCTTCTATCATTGCAACGTGTGCATCGGATAGAAGTTTCGCTATCTCCACCCTTTGATTTTGATTGAACAACACACCTGGAGTTTGTTCTCCCTCCCTTAACGTTGAATCAAGTATTCCTACTTTTGTTGACATTTTATCTTTTGTGTATGCATATTTAATAAATAAAAGTTTCGTATTAATATTACTAATTTCGCAATAGTATATGAAATATGCAAAGGGTTTTTAATTACTATTTATTCGGGAAACTATGATTCTTTCAGTGGATGGTGGAGGCACTAAAACCGTGGCTATTATAATTGATGAGGCTAATAATGAACTTACAGGACTTGGTGTATCCGGCCCAAGCAATGTTCGCAGCGTCAGTGCTGTAACCTCAAGGAAAAACATTTTAAAAGCCATAAAAAATGCAGAAAAAATGGCCGGAATGGTAAATATTACAGAAGCCATTTATGGAATAGCCGGGTATGGAGATTCAATTGCATACACTGCCGAACTGGAATCGATAATACAATCCATAGATAAGTTATCGCCCTCACATGCAGTAATAACAAATGATGGAGAAGCTGCAGCTTATCTTATTACAATGGGAAATGATGGAATAGTTACAGCCCTGGGCACAGGTTCCGTAGGGGCTTATATTAAAAATGGTAAATTAAACCGTGTTGGTGGCTGGAGCTATCTTACAGATGATGTGGCTTCAGGTTACTGGATAGCCAGAACCGGTATGGAAATGGCAGAGAAAAGCTATGATGGATTAATCGGCCAGACATCGCTTATAGAAAAATTTCAGGATTATTTTAAACTCTCGCTGCGTGATCTTGTAGCAAATCTTGAGGAATATTTCAATAAGCGAATTATGGCATCTCTTGCCATGCTTGTTAACACAGAAGCCGAAAACGGAGATGAAATTTCAGAAAAAGTTCTTTATATGGCATTTAAAGAGATAAAACTTATGATCGACGGAATGAGGGAAAAATTTGATAAACCGGTGGTTATAGGGTCCGTTGGCGGTGTAATGCGTTCCCGTAAAATCAGGGAATTCCTGCAGGAAGAATATCCCGAAATTAATATTTTTTATGGATACCACGTTGCAATAGGAAATGCAATGAGAATATCTGGAAATAAAAGTGCCGAAATAAGAGATATGTTTGTATCACAGCTAAATGAAAAACTGCCATCATTATCCAGAACAGAAAGAGAATTGCTGTTTTTAAAATAATATCTTTTTAGTAAAAAGATATATATACAATTCAAGCATTGAAGGAATATGAAATATCATCTATCTGACATGCTCATACTGGAACAGGTTTCTGATGGCCCCAAAAAACCATACAGAATAATAAAGGGAATTATGTCAAAATTTGAAAAAGATTATAAACCGGATTATAAACCGAGCACAGGCATGATTTATCCTGCAATAGATAGAATGGTAAAAGCAGGATATATTAAAAAAGTTGCTGATGGCTACGCCATAACTCCAGAAGGTGATGAATATAGATTGAAAAATAAGGAAAATTATGAAATGATGATTTCAAATTTTCTGCATAACAAACTTTTTTTCAAGAATTTGAAAAAATCTGTTAAGGACCTTATAGCAGCCATAAATGAAGCAGATAAAGATTATATAAAAGCAAATCAGGATGAAATTATAGATGAAATAGATGAAATTTCAAGGAAGATCAGAAAAATGGAGTGATTATTGTGGTAGAATACAGTATAGAAACCGATAAATTAACAAAAATATTCAATGGAAAGGTTACGGCCGTTGATAATGTAAGCCTGAAAATTGAAAAAGGAAAAGTATACGGATTGCTTGGCCAGAATGGAGCAGGAAAATCAACGTTGATCAAAATGCTCACGGGCAGTTTAACGGCTACTTCTGGTTCGGCAAAAATTGCAGGCCTGGATTTAAATAAGGATTCAATGAAAATAAGAAGAATTACCGGTGTAGTCCCACAGGATTTTACAACAGATGGTGATCTGAGCGGCAGGGAAAATCTGAAGTTAATAGCAGATTTATATGACATACCGAAAAAGAATGCTCTGGAAAGAATAGAAACACTGCTTCATATGGTAGATTTGTATGATGTGAAAGACCGGCATGCTGACAATTACTCTGGCGGCATGAGGAAAAGGCTTGAGCTGGCATGTGGCCTTATGAACACACCAGAAGTACTCTTCCTTGATGAGCCCACTCTTGGGCTTGATGTAACTACCAGAGAGAATCTATGGAAATATATACGATCGGTACAGAAGGAATTTCATATAACAATAATACTGACATCGCATTATCTCGATGAGGTTGATGCCCTTGCCAATGAACTTTCAATAATAGACCATGGAAAGATACTGGTAACAGGCACATCTGATGAACTTAAGAAGAGCCTTAAAGGTGATATTATTACTTTGAAGGTAAAAAACGATCAGGAATTTAATACATTAAAGGAATTTCCGAATTCACTGGAGATCAAGCGCATGGAAACAGGTGATATAAGAATGAAAGTCAATAATTCTGACGAGGTTTTGCCAAAGCTGATGAAATTCCTTTCTGAAAAGGGTATTTCACCGGAGGCGATAAGCATAAGGAAACCTTCACTGGATGAAGTATTTATAGAGTATACAGGAAGAAATATAAACTCAGAAGCAGGCAATACAGATTATGCAAAATTAATGATGGGGAGATAATAATGAGTGGCTTGATACCGTTAACAATAAGGGATTTAAAGAGATGGTACAGAAATCCGGTATCCGCTGTGGTAGGAGTTATACAGCCCATATTCTGGATTGTTTTATTCGGAAGTGCATTTGATATAGCGAAATTTGGCCCTTCTTTTACATCAGCATTCTTTGAAGGTGCACCGGACTATATAACATATTTAATGGGTGGAATATTAACAATTATAGGCCTTTTCACAGGAATGTTTTCGGGAGTGAATATAATATGGGATAGAAGGCTTGGCATATTGCAGAGGTTTCTTATAGCCCCAATCAACAGGGCATCAATAGTGTTTTCCAGAATTTTATCTTCTGTAGTAAGAATACTTGTCCAGATTGTGATATTATTTGCTGTTGCCTTTATAATACCTGACGGGCTGAAGATTCAGCATGGCTTTACTGCAATGGATGCCATTATACTTGTATCAGCAGTCCTGATGATTTCATTTATATTTTCTTCGCTTTTCAGCATAATAGCTGTAAGAACAAGAAAAATGGAATCCATATTTGGAATAGTAAATCTGATTAATCTTCCACTTATGTTTGCAAGTTTTGCCATATTTCCACCAAAGCTTATGGCGGGCTGGCTGGAAAATGTTGCGAGGTATAATCCGGTTTCATGGTCTTCACAATCAATAAGAATGGTATTAATCAATGGAACTGCTTTAAGTGCAGGCCAGGCACACACAATATTGCTCTATATGCTAGGATTGCTGGCACTGAGCGTGTTTATGTTAATACTTACATATATTATATCAAATAAGGAAATACGCGGATAATCAGGAAATAACAGTGCCATCGCATTCTTCACCATATAATATATTTTTATATTCATTTAAATTAAAGCCGTTTACAACAAATATTTTTATTTTAGCTCTTTTTGCAATTGTCAGTGATGTTATGTCCATAAAAACGTTTGTTCCCGCGCCGGTTGAATTTTGAATTGATAAAGAAATTGCATCGTTGTATGAAAGTTTATGAAATTTTTTTGCATCCTTATCGAATTTTGGATCAGCAGAGTAAACGCCATCGACAGATGTTGCATTTATCAATATTTTAGACCCTGTTCTTTCTGCAAGAAGTGTTGATACTGTATCTGTTGTATGCCCCGGCTCTGTGCCTCCCATTACAACGTATCTGTAATTATGTATCAGCTCGGCAGCATCGTTGATAGTTGTTGGTATTTTGGAATTTACATCATCGAAAAATGTTGACATTGCTAGTGCATTTATTCTTGTAGCATTTATTCCTATCTCATCAAGTATATTATCATTGACATTGTATTTCTTTAAATCGGAAATATATGTTCTTGCAAGTTTTCCACCTCCAACAACAATTCCAAATTTATCATAGGTAGTAATGGATTTTATTGTTTCAGAAAATTTTTCCATTAATTCAAGATTGAGCCTTTCTTTTGATATGATTGATCCGCCAAGTGATATTACAACGCTATTCATATAATTTCATTAAGGTTAAATATTATTATAAAATTTTCTATAATGGATGATGAAGATTACAAGCGTTATGAATTTAGAAAAGCAATGGAAGAGCTGTCTAAATTGCATGGCCGTGGCACAGAGCTCATATCACTCTACATTCCACCGGATAAACAGATTTCTGATGTTGTACAATATTTAAGAGAGGAATTTTCCACATCTTCAAACATAAAATCAAAAACAACCAGAAAAAATGTTCTTGGAGCAATAGAATCGATAATGTCGCGATTGAAATATTACAAACAGCCACCTGATCATGGACTTGTATTTTTCGTTGGGCATGTTGCAACGCGAGGGGATCAGACAGAGATGTATACAAAGATTATAGAGCCTCCACAACCAATACAGACCTTTTTATACAAATGTGATTCAAGCTTTCACCTTGAGCAGTTAACAGACCAATTGAAGGAAAAAGAGCTTTATGGCCTTATAGTGATTGACAGGAAGGAAGCTACAGTAGGTTTTTTAAAGGGAACCAAAATAGAAGTTGTTGATTATGAATATTCTCTTGTACCCAGCAAACACCGACAGGGCGGCCAGTCATCGCGAAGGTTTGAAAGAGTAATTGAACTTGCGGCAGATATATTTTACAAAAAAATGGGAGGCATAGCAAATAATACCTTTATGCCCGTTATAAAGGATATAATCACAATATTTGTTGGCGGGCCTGGAGCAACAAAGGAATATTTTGTTGAGAAGGACTATTTAAGAAACGAAGTAAAAGAAAAAATAAAGGATTTATTTGATATCGGATATACAGATGAATCGGGACTGAGGGAAGTTGTTGAAAAGGCTTCTGAATCAATCAAAGATATGAGAATAACCAGAGAAAAGGATATTATAAACCGATTTCTCAGGGAAATCAAAAAATCCGATGGGGGCCTCGGTGTGTATGGTGAGGCGGCAATAGTCAATGCATTGAAAATGAAAAATATTGAATTGCTTATAGTATCCGATAGCATAAGAAAAATCAAATATTTCTACAGGTGCCCGGCATGTGGTGCAGAAAAAACATTTACGGATGAGCCTGAGGAAGAACCGGTATGTGATAATGATGGCACACCAATGAATTATGAAAGGGAAGATGATTTTATAGAAGATTTATATAAAATGGCAGAGGAATCCGGTACAAAAGTTGAACTTGTTTCAGAAAACAGTGATGAGGGGAGATTGTTGAAAACGGCCTTTGGAGGGCTTGCAGGAATATTGAGATATGTACCTGAAAACCAGGTAAATGTATAAAATTAATATCATGATTTCGTACATTCCTAAAAAATAAATATTGAATTGCCATAAAAGGCTGTGAATCCATTTTTCCTTTTCTTCAGGAAATTCCGCAAGTATTCAAAAAACCATGTAATGAAGGCTTCAATCCTGACAGTAGGTGTCATAATATACTCTGTATTCAGTGAATTTTATATCGAAAATGGGATAGCTTCCAGTGGCGTGCATTCATTATTTACCAGCCTCTGGTGGACAATGCAAACTGTTACAACTGTTGGATACGGTGATACTCCTGTTTTGGGCATAATAGGAAGAACAAATGGCATGTTAATAATGGTTGTTGGAATAGGTTCACTTGGATACCTCATGGCTGCACTGACAAGCATGCTTATAGATATAAGATTGTCATCTAAACTGGGTGAGAAAATGGCTACTGAAAAAAAACATATAGTTATTTGCAACTACAATGAAAGCACAAAAAAGGTGCTTGAAAAGATAAAAGATGATGGAATTGGAATAGTTATTTTAAATGAAAACGAAATTAAAGAAACTAGTGAATATACTTTCATTAAGGGAAGTTTTCTTAAAGAAGATGATCTGATCAGAGCAGGAATACAAAAAGCCACATCTGTTATTATTTTTTCCCGCAGCGAAGATAAAGATGAACGGGGAATGGATGCAGAAAACATATTATCTGCCATGGTAATAAGAAAAATCAATGCAAATATAAGAATAATCGGCGAAATTCTGGAGCCTGATAGCAGGGAACATGCATCAAGTTTTATGGATGATATAGTGGTTAAAGGCGATGTATCATCAATGCTAATATATTCTTCCATAATAATTCCGGGGATGCCTGAATTTATCAGCGATTTGCTTACATCTAACAATATTTCTGAAGAAGATATACCGGAGACATACAATAACAGCACTTACCGAGAATTTATATCGATTATGGAAAAGCAAAACAGGATAATTCTTGGATTCAGGGAAAAGGATAAAATATATTTAAGAAAAAATTCAGATGAAAAAATAAATGCAGAAAGTTATATATTTATTAAAAATTGATTACTGGTAAAGCCCCTGTTCTTCCACTTTCTTCCTCTCACTTATGTCCCTGCCCATTGTCAATGAAAGATCGTTATAGAATTTTATAACGTTCTTGTCCACAGAAGGCCTTATGGTTTTCATTGCTTTAATAAATGCCTCCTGGCTTATTTCTGATGCATCTGGATTGTCACGGTAGGCCATCATGCCAGCTTCCCTGCAAAGATTTTCGAGATCGGCGCCAACATAGCCATCAGTTTTCCTTGCTATGTCTTTAAGATCAACATCAGCAGCAAGGGGCATTTTCTTTGTATGGACTTTTAATATTTTTAGCCTGCCATCCTCATCCGGTGGAGGTATGTATATTATCTTGTCAAATCTGCCGGCTCTTAGCAGTGCAGGGTCTATTATATCCGGCCTGTTGGTTGCTGCTATTACTACAATTCCATTCATAACTTCTATGCCGTCCATTGATGTTAACAGCTGGTTAACGATTCTTTCTGTAACACCGGAATCCATGGACATTCCTCTTCTTGGAGCTATTGAATCAATCTCGTCCATGAATATTATTGCAGGCGATACCTGCTTTGCCTTTTTGAATATTTCACGAACAGCCTTTTCGCTTTCTCCTACCCATTTGGACAGAACTTCCGGGCCTTTTATGGATATGAAGTTTGCATTGCTTTCATTTGCAACTGCCTTGGCAAGAAGCGTTTTTCCGGTTCCTGGTGGGCCATAAAGCATGAAGCCTTTAGGAGCCCTGATACCGAGCCTGCTGAATACATCTGGCTTTAGCAATGGTAATTCAACAGCCTCGCGAAGTTCTGATTTCACGGCTTCCAGGCCTCCTATATCGTCCCATTTAATATTTGGAACTTCTACAGTTACTTCTCTCAGGCTGCTTGGCTCAATAGTTCTCAACGCATCCATAAAATCATCTTCCGTAACTACCATTTTTTCAAGCACTTCAGTTGGTATTGGCTTGTCAAGATCTATTTCCGGAAGGTATCTTCTCAAAGCATTCATTGCAGATTCCCTTGTCAGAGCTGCTAAATCAGCGCCAACAAAACCATATGTTATATCTCCTATTCTGCTGAAAAATTCGCTTTCCTGTTCCTCGGTCATTCCCAGAGGCATTCCCCTTGTATGTATTGCAAGAATTTCCATCCTGCCTTTTTTATCCGGCACCCCTATAACAACTTCACGGTCGAACCTTCCTGGCCTTCTCAATGCAGGGTCGACGGCATCAAGCCTGTTTGTTGCCCCTATTACTATTACATGCCTTCTGTCCTTCAATCCGTCCATAAGGGTAAGAAGCTGTGCTACTACTCTTCTTTCAACCTCTCCCTGAACATCCTCTCTTTTAGGAGCTATTGAATCTATTTCATCTATAAATATTATGGATGGTTCTGATTCGTCAGCTTTCTGGAATATTTCACGGAGTTTCTGCTCACTCTGGCCATAATATTTGCTCATAATTTCAGGGCCATTTATAGCATAGAAATTAGCACCGCTTTCATTTGCTACAGCTTTAGCTATAAGTGTTTTTCCTGTTCCTGGTGGGCCGTTCAGAAGGACTCCTTTTGGAGGTGTAATTCCAAGCCTTTCAAAAAGTTCTGGATGCTTTAAAGGAAGCTCTATTATTTCCCTTATTTTCCCAAGCTGGTCTGAAAGTCCACCAATATCTTCGTAACTTACTCTGGTTACTTCTTCCAGAACCTCTGATGCAGGATCTTCCCTTATCTCCACCTGGGTTTCTTCATCAACTTCTACAGGGATCTTGCTTGGTATGGTTTTGATAACTTTAAAAAGCAAACCGGTGTGCCCGGCAAGTGTTAATCCGGGAACGCTGATGCTATCCTGTTCTATTAAAGGCCTTCTTATAAGTGCCTTCTGAACAAAATCATCTATACCTTCACCGAACCTTAATTTCTGGTCTTTCCTGATTATTGGTGCCAGAACAACTTTTTTTGCCTCTTCTGCCTCAACTTTTTTTACCTTTACCTTATCACCTATTGAAGCGCCGCAGTTATTTCTCATAACACTATCTATTCTTACAATGCCTTTATTTTCATCGTCTGGCCGTGATCTGAACACACGGCCAACTGTAGCCCTAATTTTTTCAATAGAAACAACATCACCTATTTCAACGCCAAGATCCAGCCTGGAAATTTCGTCAAGTCTAACCCTGGCCATGCCGGGATCTGTTGCATTTGCCTCAGCTACCCTGAGTGTTATACTTTCACCGGATTTCATAAACCTATATTTACAAGATAGTATTTTAAAATATTGATATTGAAAATTCTCTGGAATGTTTAAATAAGTTTTTCACCATTTTTATGCCAATATAATATAATAATAATGATCGAGCAAAAGAGGCGTAATAAAAGCCTCTACATATGAAGCTATCACTAATAATAACAGGGAAACGGCAAAAAATGTAACAATATAAATCAAATTTTTAAATAAATGTTTATAGAACAAGTCGATATTTTTGCCTTTTATATAGTCATTGATACTTCCCATGATAATCCGTGTAATATATAACCCGGACATTATTCCAAAAACATAACCCATTGTTTCAGGAATCAATTGCGGGAGTACCCCAAAAATAAAAAAATTATTATAATGACTTCTAAAAGTCCCACCAATGGGAGAACCAGATAAAAATGCTTCGGAATATATTTCTAAGAATGGAAGAAAGAACATTGTAATTCCACCTAAAATAAAAAATTTGTAATCCAATGAAAAGTTATGTGAAAGAAAGGAACTCTGTAAGGCTTCCATTTGAGTAAAAGAGATGTGGATATAATTATATTTATATGGAGCTGGTGTTAATACTGTTGGAATTTTTGTAAAATAAATAATTAAAATTTGTATCAATAATGGTATATAGAATAAAAATAAAGAGATGTAAAATATTGTTTTCCATGAGTCCCCTTCAATTATCGTTAGTTCCTTACAATATTTATTTGATTCTTTAGTGTTTTCCTTTGTTAATATCAAATAATTTCCAGATGAAATCAAATTATTAATATTGATAATATGTTTGAGAGTGTTTGCATCTTTAATTTTATAGATTCTATTGGTTGTATTTGAGGGGTTTAAAATAAAATCCTGCGAATCAATATTTAGTTTTGATAATAAAGCATAATAAGAATTTATATCTTCTTTGGAAATGATTCTATGTGAGTATTTCTTTATCAATTTATTATAACGATATTTATTGACACCACTGTCCATTTTAAAACACTTTCGCCTAGATTTTATTTTTTCCAATACAATAAATCCTAATTTTCTATCCGTATATTTTATGTTATTGTAACTAAACATATTATCTATAATTGGAAAAATTGGAAGGGAGAGAAAGAAACCTCGTAGTAAGTTGTTTTTAAATCCTTGTAAATCCTTTACGGAATTAGATTCTTTTATTCTTCCAACCCTTAAATTGCATATAATAGAACCTGGAGATAAACCAGTAAATGATTCTATAGAATATACTATAAATGACATTATTATGATTAAAATAAGATAAAATATTACATATCTATGCCATAATAAATGGTGTAGCGAATTGTGAGTTACTAACCAGTATATAGGAAATAAATATATTACCTCGAATTTCTTAAAAAATATAGTAATATACATGGTTACTATTGATAGGATAACTATGAAATTAATTAAATAGGATAGAAATCGAAAAAAATATAGTGATGTTCTATAGTTATCTATCTTCATATTATTAGTTCAACCATACAATTTTCTTCTCTGGAAAATAATGTAATATTTCATTAACTAAATTTTTTCTTTTGTCAGAATATGGCAATCTGCCCAATTCTACAGAATTCATGGTAATAACTACGTATTCAGGATAATATTTGTTGATTATATGCCTGAACGGTATCACAACGAAAAATGATACGTATGGAAGATTAACAACAAAAAATACAAAAAGTAAATTATTATATAATGTTGGAACCAATAATGAAATAAAAAAGTTATAGAAAAATAAACCAGTAAAAAATAATATAGCCCAGTTTCGTAATTTAAGCTTGCCCTTATATTTCTTGTTCAGGAAGATAGTAATTTCTGTACCTTCAATTGGATATTCCTTATCGTCAATGTATATTTTATTGTTTTTTATTTCCAATGTTTTCATTTTTTATCGCCTTCTTATTCGGCAGATATAGCTCCCAAATATCCTGCAACAATGCCTGATAATGCGGCGGCAAGTGCTCCTGTAGCAGTGATTGCTATACCTGTCTCTGCAGCAGCATCTGATAAAGCGACAATGGAGGAATAACCGGCATATAATCCTACTAGGAAAGCTCCTAGAAAGGCAACAGCGTGCTCACCAGATAATACTTGGTGACCAACTGCAGCATTTACTGCAGAAGCTACTATGTCAATAAGAAAACCGAAGCCTGTCCCGTATAAAGCATTTATCATAGATTGTATTGCATTTCCATGCGAAGAACTCCATGGAGCAAAATATAATCCACTAAAATATATAATATTGTTATTTTCTATTTTTAAATACATATTTCCACCATATTTTTTCATTCTGCCGCCAAAGCTCCTGCATAAGCAGCAGCAATAAGTAAATCGCTTAAAGTAGCTGTTACGTCGGCATCAACTCCAAGACGTGACCTCCTCCCACTCTAAAGAGGTGGGCTTCCTGCTTCAAGACCGGAATTGCCTTTTCAGATAGAGCCCTGATCTCCACAGGCGTAAATTCTGGAGTGCCCCTCCATACTTCTTTCAATCCTATATGTTTTTTTGGATCCAATAATGCCACACTCTTGCTAGCACTTTCAGCCTTGTAAGTTGTGCATTACGGTATTTTATGATGCATGATTTGCATATAAAGTTCTGGTTCGCTTTCTCCTACCCATAAATGGTGTGGAATTTCCCGCTCACGGTGTTAAACAATAGTTTAAGATGAAAATTAGCATAATTTCAAAAAACCCTGTATTTTATAGATATTACCACCAATAATATTGCATTAAATAAATAATTTATTTTATGAATGAATTCATTGGTATGGAAGTTACAAAAAAGAGTTATTCTTCATCAGCTAACCTTGGGCCGGGATATGACATATTATCCATGGGGCACAGGGCATTTTTCGATACAGTAAGCGTAAATGAAACGAATAATGGCAAAATTAAGATTATTTCTGATTCAACGCCAGAAGACCCTGAAAAGAACACAGCAGGGCTCAGTGTGATGAAACTGCTGGAGGATAAGGGGATAAAGTGCGGCCTTGAATTGAAAATAAAAAAAGGTGTTCCTGTAGGCCTTGGACTTGGAAGCAGCGGTGCATCCTCTTCAGCTGCAGTCAAGGCGGTAAACGAACTATTAAATCTTGGAATGGACAAAAATGAAATGGTCTATTATTCAATGTATGGAGAGATTGCAGCCTGTGGTTCCGCACACCCTGATAATGTTTCCTCCGGGATCTATGGAGGAGTGACGTTGATAAGCTCAATTTCACCCGTCAATGTCAGAAAAATTGACGTAAATTTAAATTTTCAACTTTTACTGGTAATCCCACAGCAGGACATGAAGGATAAAACAAGGTATGCAAGATCAATTGTTCC
Source organism: Ferroplasma sp. (assembly GCF_037442045.1). Lineage (GTDB taxonomy): Archaea > Thermoplasmatota > Thermoplasmata > Thermoplasmatales > Thermoplasmataceae > Ferroplasma. The sequence continues at coordinate 21,667 of NZ_JBBIRC010000012.1, forward strand.
TGATAATATAAAGATGGAAGAACATGTAATGCACACAGCAAGAATATCAACAATGATTTATGGATTCATGAAAGGAGATAGAGATGCAGTGCGCGAAGGTATGAATGATGATATCGTGGAAAAATCAAGATCGGAAATGTTTCCATTTTATTGGAAAATCAAAGAAAAAGCCCTGAATAGAAATGCCATTTCGGCATGCATAAGCGGTGCCGGGCCTTCTATGTTAATATTTACAGATGCAGAAACAGAGATAGAAGGCATAAAGGGCGATGTTAAACAGGTTATGGCCCCATATGGAAAAGATTATATGATTTTAGAAACAACTATTCTGGATGGTTATGATGAATAATAAAATATATGCAGATCCGCTTACATTTCCCATATACCAGACAAGCTCATATATTATCCCGGGAGGAGAAAAATATAGATACAGCAGAGAATATAATCCAACTGTTGAAAATCTTGGAAATGAAATAAAAAAACTGGAAGAAGCGGAAGATTATAATGTTTTTTCCTCCGGCATGGGATCTATTACAACAACATTGCTTTCACTTTCAAAGCCAGGTGATAGAATATTAACACATCTTGATACTTTTGCAAGATCATATCATTTTATTAAAGATTTTCTTGGGCAATGGGGAATTAAATCTGATATTGCCGAGCCTGGAACAGATAATATTTTAAAGAATATAAAGAAAGATACTAAAATTGTGTTTATTGAAAGCATAAGCAATCCTGTGCTGAGAGTGAATGATATAGCCGCAATATCTGAAAAATGCCATGAAATCGGTGCAATACTGGTTGTGGATTCAACTGTGCCAACACCATATAATATAAAATCGTTAAAGCTTGGGGCCGATATAGTTTTGCACAGTGCATCAAAATTTATTTCCGGGCATAACAATGTGATTGCAGGCCTTGCTGCCGGAAGAAATGACCTTATGGAAAAAATTGATGCCATGAGAAGGACACTTGGCACATCACTTGACCCAAATTCCGCTTTTCTTGTGGAAAATGGGATGAAAACATTGGCATTGAGAATGGAGAAAATAAATTCAAATGCTATGTCTATAGCTGAGAAACTGAGAGATAATAAATGTATTTCCGAAGTAATTTATCCTGGCCTTCCTGAACATCCCGATTATGAGACTGCCAAGAGAGCTATGAGAGGCTATTCAGGAATAGTATGCTTTAAGCTCAAATCTAATCCAGAGAAGTTTATTGATAACCTAAAAAAGATAGTACCGGCAAATACCATGGGAGGGACAAATACAATAATATCTACTCCTGCAAGCATGTCGCACAGATCTTTAAGCGATGGGGAATTAAAAATTCTTGGAGTTGATTCTAAATTTATGAGGCTTTCAGTAGGGATAGAAGACCCGGAAGAAATTATTGATGATATTAACAGTGCTATTGTTCAATAAGTTTTGAATTAACATAATTTTTGATTATAGATTTGGTTTCCATAAAATCTTTGTTATCTACAATAAATACATTATTTCCGCAATTTTCCATTGAATAATTTTCTATAACACTGTATACCGGCAGCTGGTTTACAAGCCGTTCTCCCGGTGAATTGAAATGTGTATACTTTATTCTTTCCTTCAGCCTTTCTCCATGGAGTGACATGTCCGATATATGTATATAGACCATAATTATTTGAGACCTGATTTCTGGATCAATTAATTCCGGTATAAAATACAGTGTTTCTAATATGAGAGGTTCGCCGTTAGTTAATGCACGCCTTAAAATGGTGTTAATACCTGAATAGATAAATTTTGACTGATCTATATATCCTTTTATTATATTTTTATCGTTTTTTTCACCATATATTTTATAGGCATTATACACACTTTCTTTCATCGCTGGATTCTGTGTATATGGCCTCAAGAATTCTCTTAAATAATCTCCTGAAAGTATTATATTTATATTGAATTCCCTGCCAATGTATCCTGATATGCTGGTTTTCCCCACGCCTGGAATGCCACCAATTAATATAACTGGAATCATAGAAGTTTATTATGAATGTATTATTAATATTTTTTAACGAATTGCAAAAAACTAAAGGTTATTTCCAGTGTGCTGCGTGAATACTCGGAGATAATATATCTTAAATATATAAAAGGATGAATATTTATGTGTGGTGAAATATAATTTTTGATTACATTAAAACTAATACTGCGTTGAAATAATAACAATAAAGTTGATAATTAATTTAAAAGGGAATAACAAAAATATTGCTGTAATTAGTTAATTCTATGATTCCATAAATTTCAAGTACAAAATAAATTAATATTTGGTTACATAACAGGAAATATTCTAATATTCTGTTATATATTATAATATCAAATACTGGACAATTTTGTCCAGTTATAGAGATGAAAAGATATAATTATGGATGTATAATTGCTCAAAGAATTGAAAAATTATGATAAAATTATATTTATTTCGAATGACAATTTAAGATATTTCAATATATCAAAGAAACTGGATTGTGGATCAAACCAATCATTTTGGTAAAATACATAAAATGACATGCCATTGTCTTCCGGCGAATTTATTGTAATTGCACATGCATACTGGTTTAACCGGAAGAGTTACAAATAGGTGAATAACTTATGGTCAGTATGCATCTAAATCTTATATTTTGAACTGTGTGCAGAAATTATGTACAATACTTATTTGCAGTATTTTATACTATTTTAAGCTTTTATAACTGCAATAGATATTTAAATGATTAACTTATATCTATATTGATTATTATGGCTACAGAAACATGGGAAGTAAAAGAAAATGCAAGACCAAGAGGATTGGATGGCATATCAGATAAGCAAATAGATTACCACTTTGATTTCCATTATAAAGGATATGTGGCAAAACTAAATGAAATATGGTCAAAATTGCCCGGTGTTGATCTTACAAAAGCTAATCAGAATTACAGTGACCTTAGAGAAATGAAGCTTGAAGAAACATTCAACTACGATGGATCTATGCTTCACGAGTATTACTTTGAATCGTTGAGCAAGGAACATGTTCCGATTCCAGCATCTGTTAAAGAACAGATAGAAAAAGATTTTGGAAGCTATGAGAACTTTGTTGCATTGTTTAAAGCAACTGGAACAGCTTTCAGAGGATGGGCACATCTTATATACGACCTTAATTTTGGGAAGTTAAGAGTTGTTGGAGCAGATATACACAGTGCAGCTGCAATATGGAACGCTTTGATGATACTGCCTCTTGACGTTTATGAGCATGCATATTATGCAGATTATGGACCAAAAAGGGCACCGTACCTTGATGCATTCATGAGCAATGTAAACTGGAAAGTTGTAGAAAAGAGACTTGAAAGAGCAAAAAGGACTTACGAAGCTTTCAAAAAGGATTAAACAATTTTTTATTTTTTTATGATTAAAGATGATGAATTATCCATTAAGTTAATGGAATCACAATTGTTATTTAATAAAAGCATAAATGAAAGAGTCATCGATTTTATTAATATGGGAAAATCCAGAAATGATTCACTTTTCATTGAATTATGTTTCTGCATACTAACTGCAAATACATCTGCAGATATGGGAATAAAGACTCAAAGAACTATAGGCAATGGCTTTATAGAATACGACCAGGAAAAACTGAGTGAGGAATTAAAGAAGGCAAAATACAGATTTTACAATAAAAGAGCTGACTATATTGTAAATGCCAGGCATGTAAGAAAAAATATAAAAAAAATGATGAAAACAATGGACCATTTCTCATTGAGGGAATATCTGGTGAACAATATAAAGGGAATTGGTTACAAGGAAGCATCGCATTTTTTAAGGAATATAGGAATATTTGATTTCGCAATACTGGACAAACATATTATGCAGCTTTTGAAGGATTATGGCTATATAGACAATATGAAATTAAACACCAGATCAGACTACCTTGAAAAAGAAGGAATATTCAATGAAATTGCTGAGTCATACAATATGAGGCCGGGAATACTTGACCTATATTTATGGCAAATTGCAACTGGAAAAATATTAAAATGATTTATTAATTTTTGACCTCAAACAATTTTTTAAGTTCCTTTTCTGTTGAATAAAATGCTTTATAACCATTGGATTCCATAATTGAAGCGGCATATGCGCTATTCAATCCTTTTTTGCAGTAGAAGAAATATATTTTTCTTATATCGCCGTCACTAATTAATGAGTGGATTGATCTTACAGGCATGTTAACTGCATCTAGAATATGCCATTTATTAAAATCTTCGGCATCCCTCAAATCAACAATTATGCTATTTTGTGGTATATAATCAATTTTACTGTTATGTATTGAATTAATGTAATTATCGATCTGTGATTTTTTTATTATTATAATTTCATGAAAATATTCATCTTCGAAAAATTTATCCATTTCGGGTTTAAGCTCTTTATATGAAGTATTTATTCCTGGATTTTTCGAAAACAGTGAGCAAAATTCACCTGCGGATTCGTTCATATAAAGCCCTTTTGCCCTGGAATAACTTATTGTTTCTTCCTTGTCAAAACCAATTAAAGGCCTGAATATTGGAATTTTAATGTCATGTGAAAGCGATTTAAGGTTTTTAGGAATCTGTGATGATACCTGACCTATTGACTCTCCTGTAACAATGGCATCGTAATCGTTTTTATAGCAGAGTTTTTCGGCATATAAATAAAGAAGCTCTTTAAATATTAAATTTGCATATTTTTGTTCTGGATCATGCAATATTTTAGTTATTAACGATGTGCCGTCAAGAATAAAGATATTGCTGTCATAACCATAAGAATATTTCAGCAAAAGATTTCTGGCTGCCCTGAGCATGGTAATGGTGTCTGCAGGATGTGCAAGCGAACAGAAAAGCAGATCGGTTGCCATTCCTCTTTTCATTACCATAAATGTTGATACGGGTGAATCAATTCCTCCTGAGAATAATGAAATGGCTTTCCCCTCAGATTTTAATGGCAATCCACCAGGCCCGGCTATTTTTTCGGTAAAAGTATAGAAATTTTTATCCCTCACTTCTATATACAATGGTGCTTCCGGATTTTCAAGGTTTACACCGGATGAATTATCATAAAGTGCATTACCGGTTGCTATTTCAAGTTCCTTTGATGTGAAATTGTGTGTTCCTTTCCTTGTTGCCCTTACTGCAAATGTTTTGTTTTTTACATATTCTGAATATTTCTCCCTGCATTTTGATACTATATCATCAACACTGTTAAATGTATATTCTGTTGCAGGAGAAAATGATTTTATTCCAAAAATATATGGAAGTATATCCATTAATTCCTGCTTTTCCGAATAAAGGTAAATTCTTCCATCGCTTTTTTTGTAATTTAAATTAAAATTGTCAGGCAATGCTGATTTTATATTATCAATCAGGAGTTTTTCCATAATTCTTCTGGTTTTATTACCCTTAAGGCCTATCTCAGAATACCTTACAATAAACATTGTTATCATATATTTATTAGCTATTTATGCGTTGCTTTCTAAAAGTATCGCTAAAATATTTAATATAGAACTCAATTGCATTGAATGGAAACTATAAAAATAGCTGGATTTGGTGGAAGCTTAAGAAAAGAGTCATACAGCAGATATTTGCTTGAGAATACATCAAAACTCATGCCTGAGAATTCAAAGCTGGAAATACTGGATATATCCAATTTTCCTTTTATGAACCAGGATAAGGAAAATAATTATCCAGAAAATGTGAAAAAATTCAAGAAACAGATAAAAGAAGCTGATGGTCTTTTAATCGTTACACCGGAGTATAATTATTCCATTCCTGGATATCTAAAAAATGTTTTAGATGTTGCTTCAAGGCCATATGGAGACAATCCTTTTAGTGGAAAACCAATAGCCATAATGAGTGCATCCATAGGTATGCTTGGTGGTTCAAGGGCACAGTACCATCTTCGCCAGGTATGCGTATTCCTTAATATGATTCCGGTAAATACTCCTGAAGTTTTTGTTACTTTTGCACAGGATAAATTTGATGAAAATGGAAATTTAAAAGATGAAATGACAAAAAAATTTGCAGGGCAACTGATGCAAAATCTTGTAAATCTTACTGTTCAACTTAAAAAGTAAATTTTAGATTATAAATAACAGTTTTAATACCGTTTTATAATATTTATTACATTTGTGGATAACCAAATAAATTTAATGGTTGATTTCAACATTTTACAAAATAGCAAAAATTTACAAAAATTCAGTAACGTAATATTATCATTATAACAGTGTTATAATTATCTACAATTATTCGCTAGTTTTCATGTTTTATCTTTATCTGTTTGTTGAAAATTATATGTAATATATATCACATTGCATCTTCATATAGTAAACCTTATATATTATATTATATTATATTATGAAATATAGATACTTATCTATGATTACAATAATAGTGGTAGCAATGTTTGTTATGGTATCTTTTTCAGGTGTAACAGACAAGAGAGATTTAAGTGATGTAAATCAAAATCCTGATGATAATTATGTAAAAATAGGTAATTTAACATTTATGCACAATTTTGTTATAGAAAACAATGGCATAGTATTAAGCAAAAATATAAACAGAACGGCTGTAAATAATATCAATAGTAATTACAATAAAAATATAAATACAACGAACAATAGTTTAATGCCTGTATCATATAATTATATAAAAACAAATAATACAAATTATTTGATAGAAAAATATAATTTAACATCAAAAAATGATATATTGTATACTTTAGCGTTTACAGACAATTTTACAAAATATAAGGTTGAAATAGGGACTATCATAATAGATAAAAATAATAAAAATATATCTGAAATATATGCAAATATAGTACCTAAAAATTCATCTAAAATACTGTATGGAAATGAATTTACTGTTAACTATAAAGCATCCTATTATAATGAAATGAAAAGTTTAATAAATTCTATACATTTAACAGGATTATATTATATGAATTCAAATAATATTACACTGGATAAATTCGGCAATGAAAATAACTATATTGCCATGGCAATAAACAATATGCTGGACAAAACAAATAATACTGTAAATTCTATAAATGTAAGTGAAATAAATGCAATAATAGTTGATGATTCTATATTAAGCTGGATCGGGCTAATATTACTCGTAGCAGGATTTATATTATTAATGTTAACTGGACCACCTGGTTGGGTATTTGATGTTGCAATGATTATATCGGATACTTCTGTAATATTAGCCTTTTATCATCAAGTTACTCATTACACTCCAAAACACCCGGATATGGGTGTAGAACACAGATTTTGGTGAGACAAATGAAATATGTAAAAATAACAAAAACTATGTTATTAGGAATAATTTTATTTTATATTGGATCTATATTAGAAATGGTATCAAACTACAGAACGATATTTTTTGATATATGGTTATTATTAGCTATAATATTTAGTGCACTAATTATTTTTGTACTGGTAAATAATATTATTTATAATAAGCATAGCAGTATTAAATAAAAACTTTAATAAATTAAATTGATTTAACATCTTTATTGTAAATGAATTCTAATAACGCTACAATGCATAAATTCGGCATAGAAAACTCGTGTATAGCTACAGCAATAAATACAATGCTGGGCAAAACAAATAATACTGTAAAGTCTATAAATATAAGCGAAACAAATGCAGCGATAATAGATTTTAACTGGAATTGCATAATAGCAGAGGTGGCATTTGGTGCATCTATCTTTGGACTTATTGGTGGAGTAGCAGTGTTAAATGCCACACCTGCAGGCTGGGTATTCGATGTGGGGTTAGCGCTTGTTATTACTTCAGCTATAGGTACCATAGCAGGCTTTACAGGAATGGATTCAGCATGTAATTGGGAGGTGCCAAATCCATGGTGGTAAAAACAGAAATAAAAGATAAGAAGCAGAAAAAAATTTTAATTATATTATTTAGCAGTATGTTAGTTGGTTTTATTGTGCAAATAATTCTATATTCAATTATCTATTATAGTATATATCCATGGTCATTAATTTTATTAATTATTGATACGCCACTTAGTGTTGTCATCATATTTGCACTTCGTTATTTAATAAGATATAAGGTCACATAATTCAAAAAGCCATAAAGCAATGCTGCTACAAAAATACTTATTACATAAAAAATTTTTTTGAATATTCTTTAAGTTTTAATTCGTCAAGTTTATCCTTAAGCAATGACATTGTATCATAATCTATTTTTATTTTATAATAAATTAGATCAAGATATGTTTTTTCTGGATCTGAAACTGGGACGAATATCCCTCCGTAATTTATAAAATCAAATCCAAAAAATCCTTTATCATTTATCCTCCGGACAAGTATACGGGTATTAATAATATTCCTAAAGCCAGGATTTGCCTTTGTTTTCGTAATTATTATTGGAATGGATTGTTGTGTCCAGATTTTTCTGATAGTCAGTGCATACTGTAGTCCGTAATAGAAAGGCCGGAAAGCAAATCCTATCGTTGCCTCATTTTTATTGAATGTATATGTTCCATTCCCAATTCTGTATATTTTCTTTGATACAACCATATTATGAAGCATTACCCTTACATAAGGTTCATTCGCACCAAGTTTTAAAAGAAATCTTCTGGCGTCGGATGTGTGAAAAATAAATTGTTTTGAAAAAAATTCGGTAAAAGCCTTTTCATACTTCATTGAGCCACCTTTTTATATACTCTATCATGGTATTAAAATTTATATTTTTATTTACCGAATATAGCAAAGAACCGAGAATATTTTCATCCACTGGTTTAGACATATTCATAAGGAATTTAGAAATGCTTGATTTCACAAGGTAATCCGATTTATCCAACCATTTTGTAAGTATATAAATATCGTATATATCCCTTATATATTTTCTTCCATTATATGCCTCTATTTTTCTCACAAGTAATTCTGTCGGGCTGAATACACTGATTGTTTTCATGGTGCCATCTATTCTGAAATATGTTCTGATTTCATTTTCAGCAAATCCTGGTTTTGACTCCAAAAGTATTTCGGTTTCATTGTTTGCTATTCGTATCCTTGAATTGTATTCTGGATCCTGCCAGATAAGTTTGAGCCCGTATTTTGTCAACAAATTAAGAAGTTTCAAGAAGGAAGTTTTATCCATATAAATATCAATATCTTCGGAAAATCTCATGCCTCCAAAGCATCTCCATACTGCTGTACCACCATATAAAAGTGCGTCCGGCTGCACCCTGTCATATATTATGTCAATTAAATAATCTTGAAGTTCTGCTATTTTTAATCTTTGGCCACTTATAAATGATTGAATTGGTTCCATGAATAAGCAATTGTTATATTATATTATAACTTTTACTTATTTACTATTTTTTAAAAAA
>NZ_JBBIRC010000013.1:0-29578 GCF_037442045.1 Ferroplasma sp.
AAAACATGGCAATGTATACTAACTCATTCTTTCTTGATAAAACAAGGTCTCCCATAATTTCTTTGTTTCTGCCTATGAGCCAGAGCATTGTCATTGGAGCTACCAGTGTAAAAACAAAGAATATTAATAAATATAGAACCAGCGCTATCATGCTCGATGGATTCACAAACATAATGGCTATTATGGCGGGTAGGCTTTCAAGTATGTACACAAGCCAGTATGATTTTTTTGATATATTAAGAGATTCAGCGATGCCCCATGCACTTCCAAGTGATATGGTTATAAGGGCAATAAATCCTGCTGCTATTAGGCCGATCCCAAGAACATATGGGGACAGTGAACCGGCTACCGGAGTCAATACCTTTCCAAGCAATTGAGGAGTTGCAAAGAATGAAGCGTGTGCTGCCCTTGGTATGCCTGCAAAAGCCATTTCAGCTATTACCATTAAAAGCTCTGTAACTATCGCGCCCACCAGTGTTTCCTTCCTCATTATTATTACCGATCTGTGCTTGTTTATAGCCACTGGGCCCTCAGGAATTTTATAGTTCCTGCGAGGGGAGCGACGCCTACGAGGGGAGCGACGCCTGCGGTGGAAGTGCGTTATGATTTCCCTGTTTTCTATATCTTTTAATTTTAATCCTGTTGCTGATGCCTGGAAGAATATCATAAACGGCATTATAACAGCACCAACATTGGCTGCAAGCAGGAAAAAGTATCCAGCTGTAGGTTTTATTAATATTGGGTTTGCAAGTGGTGATGATACCGGTATAATGCCACGGAGAGAAAGCGATAAAAGCAATGCAATTATAAGGAAAAATGATATTATTAACAATGGTTTCTCAGCCTGCCTGTATCTTTTTCTGGTAACAATAAGTATGTGTATAAGATAAATTACAGGCAATGTATAAAATATGGAAAGCCCCATTATTTCCAGGCCAATTCCTATTCCAAGATATTCAATGGCATAAGTTACCATATCGGTCAATGCCATTGGCATGGCAACTAGCATTGCCATTCTCTTTCCATAATTTTTTCTGACTATATCGCCAAGCCCTTCTCTGGTGGCAATACTGATACGCCCGGCCAGTTCCTGGACTACATAAAGGGGTATTATAAGTATGAGCATGAGCCAGATAAGTCCATATCCAAGTGTTGCCCCGGTTTGTGCTGCACCGATATATGATGAGGCATCCATATCTGCCATCATAACCAGCCATGCCGGGCCAAACATAGCAATTGTGTCTTTGTGCAGAAATCTTCTCTTTTTGAAAGTAGTATTTGAATCCATTTATCGCGCCTCAAACTGTTAACCAGTTAACAATTCAGTGAATTATTGGATAACTCAGATCGATATTTAAATATTTGTTAGGTTTACCTAACTAGTTTGTTGAATGCCAGATTTAATTCAAACTGGCATAAGATTTAAGAAAAAATTTTAAATAAAATCTATGGGACCGTCCGAATTTGAATCGGAGTCACCAACACCCCAAGCTGGTAGGATACCAAGCTACCCCACGGTCCCTGTTATGATGAATATCAAAATAGGATATAAAAGTTTCAATAAGATGCAAAAATAAATGATTTACATAATTTAGAATAGATTAAAAATTATGAATAAGAGATTACTTCATCAAGAAGGTCTGCGTTGGAAAGAATCATTCTTCTGCAGCAGTAACGATCAACGCCAAGATTGTCAAGTATCTCTGATTTTTCTTTTCCTGTAGGGTCATGGCTGGTATCCTTCCTGATTTTCTTTGATTCTTCTACGAATCTAACGTAATCCGAAGCGACCACCTTGCCACAGCTAAAACATCTAACTGGTATAATCATGATATCACCTGTAAGATTTCTGCCTCTTTGCCCTGGCTCCTGAACCCATAGGTTTCTTTGCCATTTTTCTTCTTATGTCATTTACAAGCATGGTTCTGTCATAACTTCTGATAGTGTTTTCAAGATCATGGTCATCTGAGAAATATTTTACTATTCCCTTTGCCATAGCGGTTCTTGCTGCATCTGTCTGACCAGTATTTCCACCACCATTTATTTTTATTTCTATATCTATTTCGTTTGCCCTTTCCCCCAGTATTTTAAGAGGCTCCATGAGTTTATTTCTCAGAAGTTCTATGGGATAAAGCTCAACGGGTATTCCATTTAACAGAACTTTGCCATTCCCTTTACGGGTAACTGCCCTTGCAACTGCTGCTTTTCTCTTTCCTATTGTAAGTATTTCATTGCTCATTGTTTCTCACCCAGTATTTTTGAAATGTCCCCCAGTGTTATGAAACCAGTTGCATTGTTATTCAAAGCTTTATCTATTTTAGCAAATTCCACATCCTTTAATGAACCTGGAATACTGCTGAAAACCTTGCATCTTTTCAGTGCCTCAAGACCTTTTGTTTTCTTAACTGGAAGCATTGCCTTTATTGACCTTCTCATTATCTGATCTGGAGTTCTAGGATAATACGGCCCTTTTCTTACACTTCCTATATTTCTGCTATGGTTAAATTTATCAAGAATAAATTTTCTGCTTCCGGTAATGGCAATTTTTGAAGCGTTTACTATAACTACTTCTTCTCCTGATAGAAGCTGCTTTGCAACATAAGCTGAAAGCCTGCCATAAATATGATTGTCCCCATCAATGTATATCATTTTTATCACTTTATAATCTTTAAATTTGTGCCTTTAGGATTTTCATTTGCAAGATCCTTTAACTCTATGAACTCACTGCCTGATTCGACAAGTTTTGCCCTTGCTTTATCACTGGCTTTTAACGCAGAAATCTTGATTTTTTTGTGAAGTATTCCTGAAGAAAGAAGATTTCCCGGTATAACTACGGTATCTCCCTCAGAAACATATCTGTCAAGTTTTCCCAGGTTCACGTTTGCATAATGATTTCTTGAAGAATTTAATCGAGAGGCAATATCACGCCAGAATATGCTCTGGTTCTCTCTCGATCTTTCAAGCAAGTCATTTATTACATCTATTAAATAGACACTTGTCTTTCTCTCTACTTTGATCGACATAGGAGTATATAACTCATTAATTAATAAATTTATTGAATATCCAGCCATATTTCAATCAAGACTTTTATTCATTGGTTCGGGAGCAAACTTGAATGTAATTGAAAAACCTATGATTTCGAATATGATAAGAAATATCAGGACATATGTAAATGGCAACGTAAATAATATTATTGGAAATACTATAGTTCCAGTAATAGCACCTATTCTGGAAACAGATGTTGCAAAGCCCATGGCTGTCCCACGAATTCTTGTTGGAAATATCTCGGCCGGATAATCATATGTAAGATTGGCTGGCCCCATATTATGGAAAAGATGCATTGTGGCATAGGAAAAAAATATGATTAAAAGGCCAAGTGCAATATAATCTGATAATGCAGCGAAAACTGCAAGAGAAACTGCTGCACCACCAAAGCCTATGAGCTCCAGACTTCTTCTGCCTGTTTTTTCAACATAGTACATACAGATAAGAAAACCTATAAAAACAGGAACATCTTCCAAAAGTGTGGCGAGTACAACCATTACTATATTGGAATTGCTGAATGCAAAGGCCGAAGGGGTGTATTCCCAGACACCATAGCTAGAAACATCGTACGAAAACCATGCAACCGAAACAAATATTGTGTAATACAGGTATTTTTTTGAAAACAGGTCGCTGACCTTTGAAGTTCCTTTCTCTACATCAGGAAGTTCATCTACATTAACTCCAGCTGATTTGCCCAGCTCGTTTGATGATTTTAAGGCTTCACTATTCCTTCCCTTTGATGTGAGCCAGAATGGACTTTCTGGCAGATTTCTCCTTGATAATAAGACCAGGAATGGTATTATTGCCCCTGTAAGATAAAGTATTCTCCAGTTAATGGCTACAGGTGCGTATAAAATAACAGGGATTGAAATAAGAAGCAATACAACACCGCCTATAGTCCATGAAAATATATTGAGAACAAGAAACCTGCCTCTTTTGTTTTTTGGTGAAAATTCGGCCACAATCGACGAGCTTATAGGATAATCGGCACCTATTCCTATTCCAGCCAGAATTTCAAAAATAATAAATTCTGTTATGTTGCTGGAAATTCCAGTGAGTATCAGGAATAATATGGTTATTACCAGGTCATATTCGTAGATCTTCTTTCTTCCATATTTATCTGAAAGGTTTCCTAGAATAATGCTTCCAAAAAACATTCCTATGAAAACTGAAGAACCCATGAACGCTATATAATAAACATAAAATGGGGTTCCGCTTACTAAATGAAAATAACTCCGCATGTAAAGTATGGCTATTGAGTATATTGAAAGAACATATCCATCCATGAAGATTCCCATAGAAGAAAGCATTGTTATTTTCCAAAAAAATGGGTTTACTGGAAGTTCATCTACTCTTTTATGAACAGTGAGCATTGTTCTCTTTCGTTTATATTATATAGATTAATAAACATTACTGTTATTCAATCCGGTTTATTGTCTGCCTGATTATGCCCATGATTTTATAGAATTCAGAATCCGTTATGTTTGATCTCGCCATTATTCTGTTGATCATATTCATTAATGTATCAATTTCCTGGCTATTGTAATCAATTTTTTCTAAAAGTTCCTCAATTCTCCCCGACATTTTATCAAGTTGATCACGATGAATTACATCGTGTATTATTGTTGCATTCCCGGAATAATTGGTTTTTATCATTTCATATAATATTATTGCAACGGCATGTGATAAATTGTATACAGGATATTCTGGATTTCCTATAATTTTTATAAAAAAATTGCACATTCCCAGTTCATTATAATTCAGGCCATTATCTTCCCGACCAAATACAAGTGCAACCTTTTTCCCGGTTAGCCCGTTGTGTTCCCAGAAATCTTCCGGACTGGTAGGCACACGCCTGAATTTCTCTCCTGATTTGGAAACGTCAGAAGTTCCGGCAATTATTTCAAAATCCTTCACTGCTTCTTCCAGCGAATCAAATATTTTTGCATTTTCTAAAATATAACGGCCATGCATTGATCTGTAAATGGCTTCTGTTTCTATAGGTGTTTTAACTATTCTGAGATCACTGATGCCGCTGTTTGCCATTGATCTGGCTACTGCTCCGATATTGCCCTGATATTTGGGCTCAACCAGAACAACAGAAATAAAATTATTAAGGTCCAACATTTATTGAGTTTCTTTTACTTTATCCGTATCCTTGCTTTCTTCTGATTTTTCCGCAGAATTCTCTTTCGGAGTTCCTTCTTTCTTTTCCTCTTTCTTGTAAAGCTCCTTTACAATGATGTCCCTGTCAGGTATATATTTCCTTATGTCATTGACTATTTTATATTTAGAATCAACCCAGTTAACGTCAAATTTTGCATCTTCTGGAATCTGAATGCCTATTGAATCGTTTTCAATTTCTACAACAAAATTATCGGAATCTGTATAATCCATATCTATAATTGCATTAACCTTGCCCTCTAAATCATCTATAACTTTGTTTACCTGATATTTGTAATACAGGTCTTTTCCGGCCAGTTCATGGTTATAATCTATCAAAACTCTGCCGGGGGTTACAGATATTATTCTACCAGCCTTGTTATTTATATTAACTTCCTTTCCAAGTTCAGGATTAATCTTATTTCTCTGGAACTCTCTCATCGGGACAACTTTAATATTTTTGTTGTCTCTCATTCCATATGCATCTTTGGCCGGAACTGTAACTTCGTATTCCTTTCCAATTTCCGCATGCCTGAATGAATCGTTAATCTCTTTAAAAAGGCCATCCGTGCCAATTACTATTACAGCGTCTCTATATTTCTTCTTGTCATCAAATATGTCTTCTTTTTTTGCAAGATCTTCTTTGCTGGTTGAAATTAATTTTTTGTCCTGTCCTGCTCTCATTTCAAAGCTCAGTTCTATGAAATCTCCATCATTCATCAATAATCACCGATAATTTACTTTATGGCATTATAAATTTCTATTTATATTTATTGAAAAATTTGCAAATAATTTCTGGTATAATAATAGATACCAAACTATCACTAAAATATATCATCTTTCATATAAACAGATCCCATCACGCGGACCTTTCATATTATTTGATTTCAATTAATAATTGATTAAAACTCCCAAATTTCGGTAAATTAGAAATGCTTTTATATTTTATGCCAATAAATTACTATGAAAATGTATATAAATGGGGTATGGAAAGATTCGTCAAACAAAGACACATTGAATAAATATAATCCAAGCACTGGAGAAATTATAGATACGTTCCCTGCGGCCACAAAGGGTGATGTTGATGAAGCAATGGATGCAGCAGAATTAGCATTTCAGCCATGGTCAGATCTGGGAACTGCAGAAAGGGCAAAGATTTTATTTAAAGCAAATGAACTTATAATGCAGAATAGAAAAGAACTTGAAGCCCTGCTCACACTTGAAGTTGGAAAAATTAGCCGCGAAGCCAGTGATGAAGTTGACGGTGTTATTGATCAAATCCAGTACTATGCAGAATTCGAGAGAAAGTTAACAGGAGATATAGTAGAAGGTTCAAATTCAAAAAGAAAAATATTCCAGTATAAAGTTCCATATGGAATAGTGGTTGCAATTACACCATGGAATTTCCCGGCTGCTATGGTTGTAAGAAAGCTGGCTCCAGCCTTGCTAACAGGCAACACAGTTATTATGAAGCCAAGCTCAGATACGCCGTTAACTGCACAGTGGATCGTCAATAAATTTATTGAAGCAGGCATGCCAAAAGGTGTTTTAAACTTTGTAACAGGCCGTGGCTCTGAAATAGGTGATTATATTGTTAACCATAAAAAAGTTGGGCTTGTAACAATGACAGGTTCCACATCAACCGGTCAAAGAATTATGCAGAATGCATCATCAAACATGGCAAAGCTCATTCTTGAACTTGGAGGAAAAGCACCATTTATGGTATGGAAAGATGCTGATATAATTAGAACGTTGAAAAGCCTCGTATGGGCAAAATATCTTAATGTAGGGCAATCATGCATTGCAGCTGAGAGATTGTATATCCATGAAGATATATATGATAAATTTATTTCAAAATTTGTAGCAGTTACAAAAAAATTAACTGTTGGAAATCCTGAAAATTCTGATGTTGGCCCATTAATTAACAAAGGTGCGCAGGCAAGCATGGTTAAAACCGTGGAAAATGCAAGAGATTCCGGATATAAAATACTTACAGGTGGCAATAAGCCTGATCTTAAGGGAAAATACGGAAATGGATATTTCTTTGAGCCAACGATAATAGAAGATGTTAAGCAGGATTCTACATTGTTTCAGGATGAAATTTTTGGCCCGATAATTGGAACTGAAAAGGTTTCAGATATTGAAGAACTATATAAAAAAGCCAATGATTCAAAATACGGGCTTGCATCCTATTTATTCACTGAAGACCCTGAATTAATGCTTGACGCATCGGAAAGGATCAGATTCGGTGAACTTTACATAAATATGCCCGGGCCTGAGGCGTCTCAGGGATACCATACTGGATTCAGAATGACTGGGCAGGGAGGAGAAGGAAGCAAATATGGCATAAATGAATATTTAAAATTAAAGAATGTATACGTTGATTATTCAAAGAAGCCACTGTATATAAATACAATAAACAACAATATTTTTGATAATTTATAAATTCATATTGCTGTAATTATCCCTGTATCGGCATCTATGCTGATTGAAGTAATTTTATCTATTTTTTCCACGATTTCAGCACTGTATACAAGAGTTTTACCCGAGTCTACGAATTTATCTATTATTCTGTTTGTAACATTTGATTTTATTATTGCAGCATTGTATTTTGAATAGTCAAGTGCATCATCATATTTGTCAAGAATAATGATATTTCCATTTTCAGGATGAACAGGATCTACTTTTCCAGTAAGGCTGGAACCTGCTGGATACCCTCTTCCAATAAAACGGCCTATGGATAGAACCCTTATATTATTGGTTCCGCCAAGATACAGTGATGGTGACCCGGAAATCACTATTGTTTTTTCTCCTGGTTTCAGTGTTCCCAGTGATGCGATTTTATTAATAATTTCATATATATTTTCCTGCTGTGCAAATTCTTCAGGCAGCAAAACAGGTATTACACCCTTCATGAGATTTATGGACCTGGCTACCCATTCGGACTGCACAACTGCATAAATATCATTAACCGGCCTTATGGCAGAAATAATTTTAGCAGTATGCCCTGATTTTGTCAGTGCAATAATTGAGCTCACGTTAATTGTCCCTGACATAATTTTTACTCCCTTTGCAACGGAAAAGGCTATGGGATCTACCATAAAGTTCTCAGGCTCAGGGAAAGATGTTGCCTGTGATTCAACGTATTTTGAAATCTCGTAAAGGTATGTAACAGCTTCTACAGGATATTTCCCTATGGCTGTTTCCTCTGAAAGCATAAGGGCGTCTGTATCATCAAGGATTGCATTTGTAACATCGGATACCTCTGCCCGGGTAGGAGAATCTGAATTTACCATGGATTCCAGCATTTGCGTGGCAACTATTGTTGGCACTGCGTATTTATGTGAAATGTTTATAATTCTCTTTTGTGCAATAGAAACCTCCTTTAATGGAAGCTCAACACCCAGGTCACCCCTTGCCACCATGATAAAATCAGATACTTTTACTATGGATTCAAGATTGTCATATCCTGATTTGGTTTCTATCTTGCTTATTATATCTCCTCGTCCCTTCCTGTCGTATATATAATCCTGAAGTTCGTATACGTTTTCTCTTGACTGCACAAAAGAAAGGGCGTAAAAATTAACATGATTCTTTAAGCTTTCTTCGATAAACATTTTGTCACGATCAGTTAAAACTCCTAAATTTATGTATTTCCCAGGTATATTCACTCTTGACCTATTGTGCAGTGTGCCACTGTCCATGGCCATGGCTTTTATTACACCATTTTCCAGTGATTCTACATTGAATCTTACTCTTCCATCGTTTACAGCTATGAGCGTATCCGGATTTATGTAATCGGAAATTTTGTAGTTTATAGATATATCGGATTTGGCACTTGATGCATCGGAAATGCTGTATATTTTTCCTGCAGTGATGTTTAAAGTGCCGCCGGGAAATTCTCCAGTCCTCAGTTCAGGCCCTTTAAGGTCAACCATGATTCCAAGTTTTTTATTCTTTTCCCGATTAATTTTGTATACTGTTTTTGATACATCGGTAATATATCCGGGTTCTATATGTGCTGTATTGATCCTGATTGTGGCAAGCCCTTTATCGGCCATTTTTATAATAGTAGATTCGTCAAAACTTGCAGGCCCTATTGTTGCCACTATTTTGGTTTTAGTCATAAAAATAGATAATTCATAATATAATAAGCTTATTGGTTGTGCATTATAAGGCATGATTTTTGCGTTATAAAATTATTTAACTATCAATCCATTTTTATATTTTCTCAAGAAGCTGCATGCCCACAAGATTTGCACTGTCCTCCATTATTTGCCTGAATATTTTAACTATCATAATTCTTTTGGATTCCTCTTTGTTTCCTATAATAGGGCAATTAAGGTAAAAATCATTGAATTCCCTTACCAGATAAAGCAGGTATCCTGCCATTATATCTGCCCTTAGAAAATCAAATGAATTCTGAAGGTAATATGGATAAAAATACATTGCTTTTATCAGTGCTTTTTCATACTTATTGTATTCACCGGATATTTCTGGTTCACTGCCTGTTCTGGATACCAGGCTGCATGCTCTTGCATATGCATACATTATGTACGGAGCTGAATCACCCTCAAAATTAAGTGCTTCTTCCCATCTGAATGTTACCGGTTTATTTGCATTTATTTTTATGATGTTAAATCTTATAGAAGATTTTGCTATAGCTGTGCTTATTTGATCTATTTCATCGCTTTTGTAGTCTGGCCTTTTTGCCTTAATTATTTTTATTGATTCTTCCACTGTTCTTTCATATAAATCATTGACTGTAATAATATTTCCTTTTCTTGTTGACATCTTTCCACTATCGAGAGATACAAAACCATAGAACAGGAAATCAATTTTTGATGGAAAATCCAGATAATTATGAAGAACATAATCAAGATTCTTTGCATGGTCTTTATGATCTTCACCAAGAACATCTATTACCCAGTCAAAGTTTTCCGATTTAAACATGTGATATAC
The DNA here is from genome assembly GCF_037442045.1 of Ferroplasma sp. GTDB lineage: Archaea > Thermoplasmatota > Thermoplasmata > Thermoplasmatales > Thermoplasmataceae > Ferroplasma. Next base: position 10,171 of record NZ_JBBIRC010000013.1, read on the forward strand.
AAGGTCTCTGGCAAAATATAGGGAAGTGCCGTCCTGCCTGGTTAAAAAGATTTTTTTGTCACCGATTTCTAAATATTTTGCTTTTCCCTCAGATTTTAATTCTTCAGATAATGAATCTATAAGTTGTGCAACGTCCCCATACATTATAAAATTTGATTCCCACACATATGTAGAAATGTGTATTCCAAGTTTCTCAAGAGAATCCGTTATTGATTTCAAAACTATGGAAGCTGTATCCTGTATTTTCTTTATTAAATCCCTGTCACCGTTTTCATACCTTTCGTCAAGCGCCTGAACTTCTTTTTTAATGTCCGGATCCTTCTCTATGTTTGAATAAATTTTCTGATAACCATCAAGGAGATTATTCACAGTCATTTCCTCGCTGTTGTGATATTTTACATGGCCAAGGTATAATGAAATTACCTGTTTGCCTGAATCGTTTACAAAATACTGTGTACATGACCTTGTTCCATATCTATCTATTATTCTGTAAATAGAATCCCCTATTATAGAATTTCTTATTCTGCCAACATGTATTGGGCCGGTAGGATTGGAGCTTGTGTGCTCTATTAACACTTTTGAAGTATCCTGAAATACATTTGGATACATACCAAATTGCTTTATTGAATTATTTATTGCTTCCAGCATTTTTTCCGGTTTTATATAGAAATTTATATAGTTTTCCTGAAGTTCTATTTTATCAATAAATTCCATATTTACAATTGACTTTATTTTGGCAAATACTGCATCTTTTTCATTCTGGAATTTGAATATTTTAAGAGTGAAATCCCCAAAATTCTCACTCATAACCATATCATTATCGTTTATGCTGTACACTTTTTTTATTTCATCAAGTATAATTTTTTTGTAATCATCAAAAAGAAGCATTGTTGGTAATAAATTATATGTAGTTATATTTTTTTATATTTCTGCAATTTATTGCCTAAATTAATTATTTATATAGTATTACATGTCCAGAATTAATAATTTTCATTATCTCCCTTGAATTTTTCTGATAGTGTAAGTAATTTGCTGTAAAATTGATAAGGCCTTGCATAATTTAGTACAGGTGATAAAAAATACAATACTTATATGAATAAAAAGATAGTTATAGGAATAATAATAGCTGGAATATTTGTGATGCTGGCTTTTGTTCCGGTAGTAGAATATAATGCAGGTATGCATATTAACGCCGGTAATTATGAAAATTCGGAAGTGAGCGCCTTACCGTTAAAAGGTTCAAACAATGTTTATAAATTTATCTTTCATGGAAATAAAGTATTGGTAAAAAAGGAGCGAAAAGGATATTTTGCTTCTTACAATATTAATGGGAAAATAACAAATATTTCAGTAGTCTACCTGGGTAATTCAATTCAATATTCCATCAATGATGGAGCAGGGAAATATTTTGAAATGCCGAATAAAGTTATTAAAAGTAAGGTTGTTAAAACTATGGACTCCGCAAATCCAATGTTAATGCCGGAGAGTTCGTATAATTATCACTTCTGGTGGGATGGCCTTTATTACGATGGTGGACATGCACATGCGTATGACCATCCAAGCCTTTCATTTTATAATTTAAGGGCTAAAGATAATCATATATTAAGGGGTAATGAATTATGCCATTTCATGGAAGGCTCTGCAACAGTGAGAGATTGGAATGTAGTTATTGGTATTGTAATAGGCGCAGCGATTGGAGCTCTTGTCGGTAGTTGGATTGGAGTTATTGTAGGAGCAGTAATAGGGGCTATAGTTGGGCTTATTGCTATATACTTCGAGATAATGCAAATGACATCTGGTTTAGTGTAAGCTTAAGCTTTATATATGCCCTGCACCATATTCCATGGTCAGATTATCTTAGCCCAAATCTAGTGATGTCGTATATATTATCAAACTTGAATTACCTTAGAATAGGGGGAAACACATATATCAATGATCTGGGAAGTTACTATAATTCCCCACATTAAAGATTATAATAAAAAAAGGATGCTGAGGAAATGGTGAATAAATAATAAATAAATGGAAATGTTCAAATCCTAAAAAAATGATGATTGCAGGCAAAATAATGTTTATTACAGGCATTTTATTGACATTATTAAGTATGAATTTTAATCCTAACCATAACAATCCACCAAATACAATTATATTTACTTTAGGGGACAATAATAACCTTGAAAGGAATGATTTCTCTGTCATATGGTTATGTGATTTTAAATAGAGCTGAAATATTGATGAAAGTATTATTGTCTTCAATTACAATTTTTTTAATGTTTCTTCGTCTATTGATAGAATTTAGAGGTTTCTTTTTAATTTCTGTTTTATTCCTCTGCTCTGGAGCCTTTTTATTGTCATTATTGATATGCGATATAAAATGTTCAAACAGGTGGAAAGAAATACTAACGTATTATAAATTATTATAAATAATCTAGAACCTTAACTGCCAGCACTTTAGGAATATTAAAATCATTAATTTTTATATTTTTAATATCTATCAAACATAATAATATCCATAACATTATTCAAATAAATCGATTGATAAATATATGGCATTGACATTATAACACATGGAACGGGTAGAAAGATCCATAAATGGCAAGGATATTAAAATTATTATAGGTTCTGGGCTTGAAAATGAAATCAATAGGGCCATGGAAAACTACTCAAAAAATATATCATTTGTAAGCAGGATTCTTAAAGAGAAATACAGAAACAAAATCAATGCTATATATTCAAATAAATATTTTATTATGGATGGTGAAAAATCAAAATCCCTGAGATATTTCAATATTGTTATTAAAAAGCTTCTAACAGCGGAAATTGAACGTAATAATTCTGTATCATACATAGGTGGAGGCACAATCGGAGACCTTATCGGTTATGCTGCATCCGTATATAAGAGGGGAGTTAATCTTACAGCCATTCCTACAACGCTGCTTGCCAGCGTGGATAGTTCCATTGGCGGGAAAAATGCATTGAACTTTATGGATATCAAAAATGCAATAGGAACGTTTTATAATCCGGATTACATTTTCGATGACGTTGATTTCCTTGTGAATTCAGATGCTTCACTTTTGAAGGATGGCGTAGCTGAGTCAATGAAAATGGCACTCATTAAGGATAAAAACTTCTTTGATTATTTGATGAAAAATACAATTAATTCTATCCATAATAAAGAAAGCCTGGAATATATAATTTCAAAAAGCATAAAAATAAAGCTTGATGTTATTTCTCAGGATTTTTTTGATTTAAAAAAACTCCGTTATTTGCTAAATTTTGGCCATTCTATTGGGCATGCCCTGGAATCTTATTCTGATAATAGAATATCACATGGAACAGCTGTTGCTAATGGTATGGTTCTCGAAAGTTATATATCATACAGATCAGGATTTTCCGATCCATTTTATGATACAATAAGGTCTGCTATTTCCGGATATGGAATACCTGTTATAGATTTTAAGAGTATTGAAACTGAAAAACTTTTATCCTATATAAAAAATGATAAGAAAGTTGAAGGGAAAAAATTGAATATGGTAATGCTGGAAGAGAGAGGAAAGGCAGAGATTAGTGAAATAGATTTTCAGCAACTCAGCAATTATATCAATGATTATAGGGCGAGAACATGATATTTTCTGCACTGATTGGAGATCCGGTAAGACATTCGATAGGTCAGGATATTTATAATAAATTGTTCCGGAAATATAATATAAATTCCCAGTATCTGGCAATTGAACTGCATAAAGAAAATTTACCAGGATTTTTTGGACTTGCAAGGAATAAAATTGACGGATTTAACATAACTGCACCCTATAAGGAAGAATCAATAAAATACCTTGACCACATTGATGAAATAGTTTCAAACACAAATTCGGTAAATCTTGTAAAAAATAATAATGGGGAGTTATACGGTTATAACAGTGATTACAACGGTTTTTTATTGCTTTCAAAAAAAAATAATATAGATTATTCTGGGAAAAATGTGATAATAATGGGATCTGGCGGCGCTGCAAGAACTGTTGCTTTTGCAATAATGAAGAATTATAATGCAGATATAAGCATTGTTTCCAGAGACCCTGGAAAAATATCAATAGCTGGAATTAAAACGATTGGATATAGCCAGATTGGTAAATATGACATAATAATCAACTGTACGCCTCTCGGCACATTCCCGGATACCAGAATCCCGATTTCTTCGGATCGGATTCTTGAGAATACTGCAGGAATAGATATTATCTACAATCCACCTAAAACCCCGTTCCTAAAAGTAATTGAAAACAAAGGCGGACTTGCAGTAAACGGTTCTGATATGTTTATTGGTCAGGGCATGGAAACTTTGAAAAGAATTTATGATATTGTAGTTGATTATTCAGAGTTCCGTGAGCTCTTCATTAAAAATATAAACAGGTGGTGAATTTAATGATTATAAAAACCAACGGTGGTATCTCAGTTCTGTCTGCGTTTGTCAACGGTTTTGGTGCAGCTGCATCCATAGTCCTTCCAATGTTTACAGAAATAAATTTAAGCGACGAGGACAGTTTTTATGGAAAGGCAATAGAGGATACGGTAAATTTTATGAGAGACAAATTTTTTTTAACAGGGAAATATTCAATAAATATAAAAAGCAATATTCCACAGGGTATGGGATTAAAAAGCAGCAGCGCCATGACTTTATCCATAGTGTTTGGCATTTTAAAAATTAATAATATTGAAATAGCGCCCGATGAACTCCTGAAAATAGCGGCAGAAGCATCTATAGAAAATAACACATCCATTACCGGCGCCATTGATGATCTTTCAATAGCTTATTTTGGAGGTTTCTGTTTCACAGACAACAGAAAAAATGTTATATTATCAAAGAATAAAATTGAGGAAAAGTATATTATTCTGGAAATCGGCGGAGAAAAAATAAAAACAAATGAAATTGGAAACCGGAATTTTTCAGGATATAATAACTATTACAATGAAATTTTAAAATTGATAAAGAATGATTATATTTATGAAGCCATGATGCTTAATGGTCTCACATTCAGCGATGGCGAAGATATTCCTGTAATTAACAAAATGCTTTCCACGGGTGCAATTTATGCTGGAAGAAGTGGAAAAGGCCCTGCCATCTTTGGAATATATGATAATGGGAATAGCATGGAAAATTCCTTTAAAGAGCTTCAGGAATCTGGTTATCAAGTTATAAAAAGCAGGTTTAATAATAATGGAATTGATATATTGGAACAATGAACATAAGGATTAAAAATGGAAACGTTTCAGGCATTATTGCTGCGCCTTCGTCAAAAAGCTATACTCAGCGATACGTCCTTTATTCGGCCTTTTCAGGGAAAACGATAAAAATCAATAATGTATCTTTCTCAGATGATGAAATTATTTCACTGAAAATAGCTGAAAGTTGTAATGCAGTACTTCATTATGATAAAAGGAATATAATGGTAGATCCGGACTTTAAATGTCCACATGATATTTATGTTGGTGAATCGGGAACTTCGTATCGGCTTTCTTTAGGCCTGCTATCAGCAAAAAAATGCAATACGTTGATAAAAGGTGAGCCAGAGCTGGCCAGGAGGCCTGTTCAGGCATTGGTCAGGGCATTATCTGATGCTGGAACATTATTTAAGCCAACCTTAGATGGATTTTTTACTGTATATGCAGAAAATTCTTCGAATAAGCATGTAAAAATAGATGGCAGCACCAGTTCCCAATTCATAACTGCAATGTTATACTATTATTCCATTATTGGTACCGGAAGCTTTACTGCTGAGAATACAGTTTCAGAAAATTATGTTAAAATTACAGAGAATTGCCTCTATGACTTTGGCATTAAAATTTATCATGAAGGAAATAATTATTCAGTAGCTTCAGGAGATTACAGCCAAAAAAGTATAGATATTGAAGGAGATTATTCTTCTGCTTCATATTTTATAGTTCTTGGAATATTCACAGGAAATATAGAAATAAAAAATTTGGATGTAAATTCATTGCAGCCCGATAGGATTATTGTAAGTTTACTGGAGAAGGCAACGGATTCTATAAGTTATCAGAATGGGAAACTGGTAATTAGCAAGGCCAGTTATATTAATGAAATTATTGTAGACGCCTCAATATCTCCCGATATTGCACCGGTGATTTCTGTGGCAGGCATATTTTCTAAAAATGGAGTAAAAATCTATAATTACCAGAGATTGAAAACAAAAGAATCTGACAGGTGGCAGGGAATAATGGATCTTTCCAGTGCATATGGTGCATCTGTATCAAATAATGAAGAATTTATATGGATTAAAAGAAAGGAAATCAAGAAACCTTCAGAACTAAATTTTACTGATCACAGGATGATAATGAGTGCTATAATAGCAGGCATAATTGCAGGTTCCAGTACCAAATTTGAAAATATAGAAAAAATTAACAAGAGTTATCCAGAATTTGTCAATGACTTGAAAAGAATCGGAACAGAAATATATTTAGATGCAAATATATTGAAATAACCTTTAATTTAAATATTTCAGAGGATATAAGTGTTTTATATTATATTATTAATATATTGTATGATATTATTTTTATAGGTTTTATATAAGTTTTAAAATTGAAAATCCTTAAATATTGCTTGGTAATTAAGAGTAGTCAACAAAACCAATCTACAGCAACTAGATGGATATATGCATGTTATGCAAAGATGAAATCTATATTCCAAGGATTGGGACAGATGAAGTTCTCATCGTATGATGGGTTCCGATATGTAAGGCAAAACCGCTAATTTCTTATTAATAAGAGTGGAGGTAGGATTAACTCCGGTTGATCCTGCCGGCGGCCACCGCTATCAAGTTCCGACTAAGCCATGCGAGTCAGGGTATCGTAAGATGCCGGCGAACTGCTCAGTAACACGTGGATAATCTAACCTTGAGTAAGGAATAACCTCGGGAAACTGAGGGTAATACCTTATAATTGCTTGAAACTGGAATGTTCAGGCAATAAAAGTTTCGACGCTCAAGGATGAGTCTGCGGCCTATCAGGTTGTAGGTGGTGTAACGGACCACCTAGCCTAAGACGGGTACGGGCCCTGGGAGGGGTAGCCCGGAGATGGACTCTGAGACATAAGTCCAGGCCCTACGGGGCGCAGCAGGCGCGAACACTGTGCAATGCGCGAAAGCGCGACACGGGGAGCTTGAGTGTTTTGGCATAGCCAAGACTTTTCTCATTCCTAAAAAGCATGAGGAATAAGTGCTGGGTAAGACGGGTGCCAGCCGCCGCGGTAACACCCGCAGCACAAGTGGTGGTCACTTTTATTGAGCCTAAAGCGTTCGTAGCCGGTTTTGTAAATCTTTAGATAAAGCCTGAAGCTTAACTCCAGAAAGTCTAAAGAGACTGCAAGACTTGAGATCGGGTGAGGTTAAACGTACTTTCAGGGTAGGGGTAAAATCCTGTAATCCCGGAAGGACGACCAGTGGCGAAAGCGTTTAACTAGAACGAATCTGACGGTAAGGAACGAAGGCTAGGGTAGCAAACCGGATTAGATACCCGGGTAGTCCTAGCTGTAAACACTGCCCATTTGATGTTGCTTTCCCGTTGAGGGAAGGCAGTGTCGGAGCGAAGGTGTTAAATGGGCCGCTTGGGAAGTATGGTCGCAAGACTGAAACTTAAAGGAATTGGCGGGGGAGCACCGCAACGGGAGGAATGTGCGGTTTAATTGGATTCAACGCCGGAAAACTCACCGGGAACGACCTGTGCATGAGAGTCAACTTGACGAGCTTACTCGATAGCAGGAGAGGTGGTGCATGGCCGTCGTCAGCTCGTACCGTAGGGCGTTCACTTAAGTGTGATAACGAGCGAGACCCACATCTTTAATTGCAAATGTATATGAGAATATGCATGCACTTTAGAGAAACCGCCAGCGCTAAGCTGGAGGAAGGAGTGGTCGACGGCAGGTCAGTACGCCCCGAATTTCCCGGGCTACACGCGCATTACAAAGAACGGGACAATACGTTGCAACCTCGAAAGAGGAAGCTAATCGCGAAACCCGTCCATAGTTAGGATTGAGGGCTGTAACTCGCCCTCATGAATCTGGATTCCGTAGTAATCGCGGGTCAACAACCCGCGGTGAACATGCCCCTGCTCCTTGCACACACCGCCCGTCAAACCATCCGAGTTGGTGTTGGATGAGGTTTAATTCGAGAGGGTTAAATCAAATCTGATGTCGGTGAGGAGGGTTAAGTCGTAACAAGGTATCCGTAGGGGAACCTGCGGATGGATCACCTCCATGTGAAAGGCAGTTTTGCCTTACAATTTTTATTTTTTGATTTGTTTTATATTTCTATATTTTACCAAGTTTTTATTAATATATATTTAATTTTAGCCGCATTGCTATTATAATTAGAAAAGATTTTATTTTATGTTTATCTTATCTATTTAATGGATAAAGGCATTGAAGGCAAACTTGTTGAACAACAGGAAAAAATTGAGCGTAAATTTCAGGGTATTGGCAAAGGAAAATATGCACGTATTCTTAAAATGGCAAAAAAACCCAACGGAAACGAATACACAAAAGTGGTTCTTATAGCCGGCACTGGAATTGTACTGCTCGGCCTTTTAGGATTTGCTATATATTATATAATGCAGATAGTGTTCTAGGTGGATTTAATGATGGAATATGACTGGTTAACAACGGATATACCGGATGTTATTAATGCTGGGTGCGACAAGCACATTAAAAGATTCGAAGAGAAAGATGATAGAGAGAAAATTGTTCCAATAAATGTTGTAATTAAAAATATACAACCAACAAAGAGAAAATTTAGTGTTAAAATTAAAACATCTCTCAAACTTAAAGATCAATCAATTGAATGGAAATTAAAGCTGAAAGATAGTTATACATTGTCTGAAAAAGAAAATAGTGAAATAACTCAGGAATTTGATATAGATGGGAATAAAAGCAGGGATCTTGGCCTGGAAATAGATACGCCAATAGGTGGCTATGGAAGAGATGAACTGAAAGTAGAACTAACCATACAGTCAGAAGATGGAATAAATAATTACATTAAAAATTTTACTGTAGTTCTTGTGCCTGTCATTAAAATAGCAAAATGTACAATAGGAAGGGAGCTCGATATAGCAGTTGACCTTTCAAACCATGCAGAAAGAGATAAAGAAGACCGTAAAGATAATAATGTAAACACTGAAAACGAAGTTATGGCCATAATGTCCCCATATGAAATTAAAGGCTATTTCTTTATTGAAACAATGCATGCAGACAGAATAGACCTGCTATCAAGATCGATTCGTGGATTCAGAGGATTTGTTGCCGGGGATATAGATATATCGGAAATCGAGAAATACCTCACACCAAAACCGGCTGTATCAGGATTAGAAATGGGATCATTCGTTGAAATTGTTGAAGGTCCGTTTAAAGGTGAAAGAGCAAAGATAACAGGCATAGATGCTGCAAAAGAGGAAGTAACTGTTCAATTAATAGAATCGATGGTTCCCATACCGGTTACTGTTAAAGCTGAGGCTATAAGAAATCTGGATAAAACATGATAACAAAGGCAAATTCAAAAGAATCAGAAAAGGCTTTTATTGCAAACATTAAAAATTTTTTTGATAATCCGGAAATTATACTTCCAAAATGTACAGATAGTTGCTTTATGTGCCCTATAAAGGGATACGAGAAAAAGATCCAGAAGATGAAAGAGTCAAACAATTTTGGAAAATACCACAACTCTGCTGACCAGTTCCTGTCTGGAGTATCTGAAACGTATAGAATACTGGAAAGTGAAAAAGCTCCACTTTTGGGGATAATAAAAACAAATTATGGATCTGTTACATATTGCAAGAGGGGAAATACAGATGAATTTATAATTTCAGGCGTTCAAAATTATAATAATGATATTTACAGGCTTATGGCATTTACAAATACAGTAAAATCCAAAAGATTGAGAGTGTATTCCACAAAAAATTTCTTTACTGCAACGTGCAGGGAGAAAATTGATCTTGATTTTATATCTGATCTTCTAAATGAAGAAAATATACCTTTTACAAAAAATGAAGAAACCGTAGTGCTTGGGACGGCAGGAAATAAAATAAGTGTATCTATTTATAACGCCCTTATTGAAGTCTATGAGGATTTTGACAACAATATAGTTTTTATAATGCTAAAACACATGTTATTGCCGGATATGCCATTTAAAATACAATCAGATTTTATGAATTTCATACCTGACAATCCGGAAATAATAAATGAATTTATCCAGAAAAGGATGAGTACAAAACAGTTGCTTACACGCATAAGAAAGGATAAGCTCAATTATGCATTGAAGAATAATTATTATGTTATTGCTCACCAGCAATATGGAATAGATGAATTTCTCGACAAACTTGAATTTGATGAAAAGTTAAAGCCATTTATAAAGGAAAAAATAGCCACTAGAGGATTTGTGCTTGATTCGCCAAGCCAGCGAAAAGTGCTTGAATACATTTTCCCGCAGTATAAAAATGAAATTATAAGGTTAATGTACGATCTGACAGATGCGGAAATAAAAACATTAAATGGAAATCCAATGGAAATTATGGAAAATGCTAAGCTGCTGACCAGTAAAAAATCCATGAAATCCCAGATCATGGAACCCTGGTCTGAAAATTCCAGATATTTAATAGACTTGGTTACATATTATTTCAACTATGGGAAATCTGATTCAATAAATTTTGGCCGTAAAAATATGAACAATGACATACAAAAATCCATATATTATGCATTTTTAAAGGCAGCAGGGAATGATGAGGAATGGATGTTCACAGAAAACCAGATACTTCTTGGAAAAAGAATATTCACATATATAGATGAAATGGTAAACCACAAAAACGTAAATGAACAGTTAAAGAAAATCAAGGGGATAATAGGATAATGTCCAGGCATATACTATCAAAAAAGGATTATAGAAACTTCATGGAAACACTTAAAAAATACAATATTGACGGAACTTCCATGCTGGATATTGAAGTTGAAAACAATAAAAAAAATGAGATTTATTACTTTTCCAGCAAACCTGTATTTTATAATGGAATGCCTACATTATACCTGATAAACTATTTGAAGGTACAAACACATAATATTACAGTGGATAATGGGGCAGTTCCTCACCTGATGAATGGTTCAAATCTTTTTGCCCCTGGAATAGCTGAGATGAGCAGTGACATTAAAAAAGGGGATATGGTTTTTATCAAAAATTTGGAAGGCCTTTATATAGCAATAGGAACAGCAAATGATGATACAGATGTGATAATGTCAGAAAAGAAGGGCGAGGCAGTAAAAATATTGCATTATCTTAACGACAGCATCATGAAAGGGATATAAGTTTTATACAATAATAAAACCTCATAAATTAGAAGAAAAAATATACAAAATGCTTATTTATTTCATGCAGATATATGATTATGGAGACATTAAATGTTGGGAGCGAAGCCCCTGAATTTGAAACTTTGGACCAGGATGGAAAAAAAGTGAAACTATCAGATTTTAAGAATAGCGTTGTAGTTCTGTATTTTTATCCAAGAGATAACACACCGGGATGCACTATGGAAGCAAAAAATTTCAGGGATAATATAGATCTGTTTAAAGAAAAGGGAATAAAGGTCTTTGGTGTAAGTGTGGATTCAACTGAATCGCATAAAAAATTCGAAGATAAATTTGGACTTAACTTCACATTGCTCAGTGATAAACCGAAGGATATAGTAAAGAAATATGGTGTCATGGGCCTTGCAACTGCTAAAAGAGTAACATATATTATAAAGGATGGAAAAATAGTTTATGTATATCCAAAAGTAAGTCCAAGAGAACATGCGAAGGAAGTATATGATAAAATCGAAGAACTAAAATTGATTTAATTCTTTATAACCTTCAGGATTTTGTAAAATTATATTTTATGCTGAAATTAATCAATGAAACAACAAGTGTAACAAGCAGCCATAAAACAGAAACCATTATTAAGAATGGATTGAATTTGATCAGTGAGTATGTCAAAATTCCTATCGGAATGAAATATTTTATAAATAACCATAAAATTGTATAAAAACCCATAACAATCTAAATAAAAAAATATATTTATCCGAAAAGTGAGCTTAAACCGGCCATTGCGTCTGAATCCGATTCTTCTTTCTTTTCTTCTTTCTTTTCTTCTTTCTTTTTCTCTACCTTTTTAGCTTCCTGAGCTGGTGCTGCTGCAACAGGAGCTGCTGCGGCATTTTTCAGTACGTCTTCTATGTTGACATTCTTCATGCTTTCAAGCAATGATTTCAGTCTTGCGTCATCTGCCGATACTCCTGCATCTGTCAGTACCTTCTTCAGGTTTTCTTCGTCTATTTCTTTTCCTGCTGAGTGAAGCAGTAATGCTCCATATATATATTCCATTTTTTCACCTCATCCAAATAAAGATCCTAATCCCGCTGCTGCGTCATCTTCGGATCCCTTATCTTTCTTTTCCTCTGTTTTGCTTTCTTTAGAGGTTTTATTCTCTATGTTTTCATTATTTATATCTTTATTTATTAATGAATTTAGAGTTGTAGCGTTTATTACAGCTTTCCTTATAAAAATATCTATATTTTTCTCATCCACAAAGTTAGCTGCTATTGCAAGGCTCTGTGCCTGTAAATATGCCTTTGACAGAAGTTCTGGCATTATTTCTGGAACCATGAAACCGGTCTCTAATGCTATCGCTTTTGCCTTCAAGAACGCCCCGGCCATATCAGATACTATCTGTTCTATAGTAATTGAAAGTGCGTCCTTGGTATATACAAGCCCATCCTCATATGCTGCAATCATTTCAAGCCCTACCGTAACCGGAAGTATCTCAAGCTTTTCAAGTACCTGAGCCTTTTCCTTAGAGATCGATTCGCCCTTTTTAACGAGTGTAACTTCACTCTTAATTACAATTTTGCCTTTTTCTATGCCGGCTGAAATTCCCACCTTCTGGAAAACTGATATCATTGGGCCGGGGGGAAAAGATGTTTCCCTCGGCTCAATAACTATGTCTTCCTCTGCAATTTCGCCGCCTCGGGCAGCTGCCTTTGTTCTTTTTGAGACCAGTATATCATAAACTTTCTTGGGGGATTGTTTCGTTGTTAGCAGAGCAATCTGGCCATATGCATAATCTGTAAGGCCTGCAATATTGCTTTTATTTGATTTCTCCATTGCAAATCTGAGCAATCTTGATCTCAAAACTTTTATCTGGACTTCGCCCCTGAGGTCGTTTCTTATTTTCTGGAATTCTTTGTTCCTCAAACCGCTTATGCTTATAACTGCTGATACAGGGCTTTCATTTAGCTCCTCTGTAAGTGAGTTTACCATATCTACTTTCCACTGTGCTGGTTCTCTCATTCTATATCACCCAAATTAATTGTAATTGCCTTGCTCATTGTACTCTTAATATATGCAGAGGCTATGTTTCCTTTGCCCTTATCCAGGTGGGAAATTACTCTTTTTATAACAGTGTTCAAATTTGTATACAAATCTTCATCCTTCATGGATTTTGTTCCCACAGGTATGTGAAATGTTATTTTATCCTTGCTCCTTGCACGTACACTTTTTTTAAGATTGTCTATAAGAATGGAGGGATCCTGGCCTGGCGGGAGAGGTTTTGGCATTTTTCCCCTTGGGCCTAGAATTATACCGAGATTTTTACCTATATTTCCCATAAGTGTTGATTCAGCCACAAAGAAATCTATATTTTTAACTACTTTTTTAAAAGATTTTTTATCATCTGAAAAATTATTAAGATCTTCAACAGAGTATAAATAATCGGCATTTTTTGCCTTTAATCTCATTTCTTCACTGGCGATAACTGCCACTTTGAGTTCTCTGCCTCTTCCGGCAGGAAGTATTATCTCTTCATTAATCCTATTCTTTGGATCGGCCATATCAATATCTTTCAAATTTATTCCGATCTCTATGCTTTCCTCAAAATTTCTTTTTTTGAAATCTTTTATTTCCTTTATATTTTTTATAATACTATTTTCCATCACTTCTCACCGATGTCTATTTCGCCGGACTTGATGTTTTTCTGCATTTCTGCGGCATTTTTGCCATCCACTGTAATTCCAAGTGACAGCGCAGTGCCTAAAACCTCAAGTACAGCTCCTTTCATTGTATATGAAAGTAAACCGGATTTTTTGGATTCCGCAACCTTTTTAACCTGATCCAGTGTCAGATTTCCAGCGTAGCTTTCTTTGTTTTTCCCTGAGCCTTTTGCTATTCCCGCCTCTTTCTTCAGTAATGCTGAAGTTGGGGGAATTCCTATTATTATTTCGTATTTTTTTGTAGAAGGATCCACAACATTTACTGTTACTGGAACCTGCATCCCGGCAAAGGATTTTGTCTGCTCATTAATGTCCTTTATAACCTGCCCCAGATTCAATCCTAGAGGACCGAGGGCAGGACCAAGAGGAGGTCCTGTTGTGGCTTTTCCGCCTTCAACCATTGTTTTAACTGCAACCATATATTACACCTTCGATTATACCGTATTTCTAACTCATTTTTAATATTTTCTTTTTAACGGATTTTTCAATCTATCAATAGTGGATAATTCCATAAAAAAACTCATGCATTTTATCTTTATTAATTTAATTGGATGCAAATTTATTATAAAAATATAATTTCCAGCATGGAGTGCCAGTGTATGATGGAGAGTAGGTATTGTAGTTTCCTTCTATGGTATTGCCAGACAGATCGGGTTGTGAAATTCGTTAACTGTGTTAACAGACTCCTTTGGAAGTTATCATCGTTTTGATGCTTAAACTTCCAGGGTGCAACCCCACACCCTCTATCATGTCCTGGAATGATTCCGTGATTGCTTTTCTTATCATATTGTATGCAGCATTGGCATTTGCATTAATTATTATTCCTTTAGATGTTTTGAATAAGCCTCTTGATATTCTCTTTCCTGTATAGTTGTCATGATACTCTATTGCCAACTTCAGAGATTACAATTATGTCAGTTCTGAACTTTTTGAATATATGGTTTATTAATCCAAGTTCACTTCTGCTTAAACGGTTTTTATATGTTATTATAACCTTTTCAACCCTGTTATCCATAATCTGATCAAGCATCTCAAAAAAGCCTTTTCTCTTCTCAAAGGAAATACCAGAAGCAATATGAGAATATATTGCATTAATGGTATAACCATTCATGAAGCACCACTGCTTCATCTGATCTATCTGATTTTGCAGATCTGTTTTCTGTTTAGGTGATGATATACTTGCATATAGAACAGTTTTCCTCTTTACATCCTTATTAAGTATCTTATAAATATCTTCCTCGTTATAATTGTACCTCTTATTGGGCATAACAGTATAACGAATCCTGCCTGCTTTAGCATAGACATGAAGATCTTTCTGGATAATCTATAACAGGTTCAGGACTTCATCGGTTTTCATGATTAATTACATATATATCTATAATACATAAGGGCATCACCATAATTGATTATACATAACTGCCGCAGGAATATATTTTAAAGAGCTTATCACAAATATGAAAAATAAAATATATATAGACGGTATTATAGAATAATGATTGTAAATATTATTGACGGCCGAAAGGAAAAAGAATTTGATGATTCAACAAAAGTTTTAATTGATATATTCAGGGCTACCACAACAATACCCCTTATGCTTTATAAAGGTGCTGAATCCATTATACCTGTAAGAACGGTAACAGATACAAGAAGAATGAAAAACAAAAACAAAGATTATCTAACTAGTGGTGAAAGATATGGAATAAGAATTCCCGGATTTAACTATGGGAATTCTCCAGGCGTCGTAATAAATACAGACCTGACAGGCAAAACACTGCTTTTCACATCAACAAATGGAATTAAGGTTCTCTTCAAGATTATGAAGTATCCTGGAACTATTTACATATCTTCATTTATTAATTATACTGCAACATACAACGCTGTTAAAGACAGCGAAAAAGTATCAATTATTGTTTCAAACAGGCCAGATGGAATATCAGATGAGGATTATATATATGCAAATATGCTGAAAAATAGGCTTGAAGGAAAAGATATCAATATTGATGATTACTGTGACCAGATAAGAAATAGCCACGGAGCAAAACGGCTGAAAATCATGGGAGCAGGATCAGATATAGAAAACTCATTAAAAGTTGATATTTACAGCAACCCGATTATTTACAGTGATGGCAAAATAATACCATTAATTAAATCTCAATAACATTCCCATGGAACATTGATCTCCCTCTTGATGCTGCCAGGCACGTTAAAAGGTATTCTGCCCATTTAAGCTTAATTCTTTTACGTGAAATGG
This sequence comes from Ferroplasma sp., assembly GCF_037442045.1. Lineage (GTDB taxonomy): Archaea > Thermoplasmatota > Thermoplasmata > Thermoplasmatales > Thermoplasmataceae > Ferroplasma. The sequence goes on from NZ_JBBIRC010000013.1 coordinate 26,486, forward strand.
CTGTATCATCATAGTATGGCTTTATAGTAACATTTTTAAAATCAAAGCCAAGCAATGTTATAACCGGTGCACCCAGTTCATCGGCAAGGAAAGCGGAACGGTCACCATCACTGAATCCACCATAATTATAAAGATATTTCATAGGTATATTCTGTGTTGTTGCTATCCCATGCTGAAATATTTGTGCATATTTTTTTATTGCTTCTATGTTATCCCCATGAGCATGGACAAGAACGATTGAACCTTTATTATATGCGTCCACTATGGAATCAATATTCCCATCAAGATCTGTTACTATAATATCTGGATATCCGTACATAGTTATATAGGATTCAATAGCAGAGTCGGCTACAATGACATAGCCTTCGGAGATAATTTCACCGATATTCTTCATATTTGGCCCATTTCCTACTACAAAAGCATTTCTTCCGCGGTATTTTTCCAGTAGTATATCTTCATTGTGCATGAATTTTTTTAAAATAAGTGATGACCGGTAATCCATATTCCTGTTGATTCCTAGCGAATCGGTGATTTGAAGGTATAATGGGAACCATGATTGAAAGTTCATTTTATCTCCATAACATTGCTGTTTTTATTCTTTATTGAAGAATAGTATTTGTGCACAGCCGATGCTGATAAAGCTATGATTATCCCGCTAACCATATATGCAAGATAAATAGTCATTGCTGCAAATGGTATAAATCCAATTACGTATCTTACATAATTCATCATGCCATAGAATATGAGCACAATTGCCAGTGAAAAAGAAATGCCATACCACATTTTTGACATTCCATGCCTCTCTTCCATATATAGTTCAAAGGCATCGAAAAGTTCTTTTGATACAAAAGATGCCAGAACCCACCATACAAATACTATAAAGAATACCAATATTTTGTTTACAACTGGAACTATTTTAATGGATAATTCATAACTGTAAGCGATGCCTATAATTACAATAAAAAAAGAAACTATATATGAAAGCATAGAAATTCTGGCTTCCTGGGAGTATTCCTTCATGTCTACGATAAGCTTTAAAACAAGCTTATCTATTTCAACAGCCCTGCCTATAAAATAAGAACCGATAATGATTGTAACAAGCATTACTGCACCACTTCCTGGATTAATTACATAGGATTTGGTAAGAATCATAGAATATATGGTAAAAATAAGAAGCGATAAACCATAACTCAAAAGCAGCAACCCTACCGGTATTGTAAATTTTTTGGCTATTTTTTTATCCTTGATTCCTCTTACGATATAGTAATAAAGTGATTCTATATTTTCGTTATGGCGTACGAGTATATGCTTAACATAGCGGATTTTTATTCGCGATGATATTATAGGTATTATGTAGTCATCTTCTGCACCATCAGATACAAGAATTAAGTCCTCGTAATGTTCCATGGAAAGGACATTCTCCAGCTGCTTGCTGAGTATTTCATCGGATTTTGACCCTACATCATCATCTCCTGTAATTAATGAGATTTCCACGTTTTCATTTTTTCGTTTTAATTCATCGTAAACTCGAATAGCACCAAAAAGTGCATTTGCATCGGAATCTTCAGGATCAACAGAGATCAACTTAAGCGCTGCATTGTAACATTCCGCATATCCCGTAACGGGGCCATCCACTCCAGCCTTTATGCCGTAGTCATTATCACGATCTACATTAAGTATGAGGGTTGTCATATTTTATAATTATTATAGCAAAAGTGAGTATATAAATTTTATCAAATTATTGTTATAAAATGCTAGTAATTTATAAACCCTGATTTATAAGAGAGAATTAGAATAGTTCAAATAGTTTTAATTATAAAATATCCGGCACTTTTCTGCCTTGCAACTCTTTTAACAATTTTCATTTCAAGAAGTTCCTGAAGCCCGGAATTTACTATTGCCTTGCCAACCATTCCTTTTTTCATTATGTCATCGGCTGTTTTCATATTCTGCTCTGACACAGCTTTCAAAGCATAAAGCGCATGATAAATTTTCTCTGCATTGCCTGATAGTTCTGCCATATATATCCCAATCCATTATTTTATAAAAATATATAAATATTATTAAATTAATAATTATTAATAAAAATCAGTAAAAAAAAATACTACTATGCAATTACTCCCTATGCTTAATTTTTATATGATCTCCTCCGGCAGCAAGGGCAACTCAACAATAATCTGGGATGAATACGATCTTGTTATTATTGATTGTGGAATAAGCATGAAAAAATTCTCAGAAAAAACATCTGCACTGGGTATAGATGGACTTGAAAAATCAATTTTTATCAGCCATGAACATTCAGACCATTCCTCAGGAGTGAAAATGATATCCAGAAAATTAAACGCTGATGTATATTCCAGGCAAAGAACTCTGGAAAGAATAAAAATGTATAATGGCTACGGAATTAACGGCCAGGTGGCAATGGGGAATTTCACAGTTACTCCTGTATCTGTAAGCCATGATGCTGTTGACCCCGTTGTATATATTATCAGGAATAGAGGCATCAAAATCTCTGTAGTTTCTGACCTTGGCATGGTTAACGATGAACTTATCAATGAAATGAAAGATTCTGATATTATGGCAATAGAGGCAAACCATGATACTGAAATGCTTAAAAATGGGCCATACACAGAACCACTGAAAAGAAGGATAAGAAGTGATTATGGGCACCTTTCCAATGAGCAATCCGGTGAGGCAATAAATGCGTCAGTATCAGATAATACAAGAATTATACTTACACATCTGAGCGAGAAAAATAATACACCGGATTTGGCAATTGAAACAGTGAAGTCTTATCTTAATAACAGAAAGAAGAAATATATTTCAATTGAATCGGCATCACAGGACCTGGGAAGCACACTATACAAATTTTAATCCTAAACTCTCCTATTTTTACGTAATATGATAATCATTAATTTTTGTTATTCCCTTTATTTTCAATATTCCTGAATTTAAATAACTTCATAAAATATTAATTTACATATTACGTAATTACGTTATATAGATTATTTTTATTATGTGCAGAAATATACCAAGAAAATTGGATATTTTATTGAATGCGGATTAAGACATATTACGTAAGTATTTCATTGT